>JALYMN010000480.1 GCA_030773675.1 Actinomycetota bacterium | reverse complement strand
CGTCGTCGCTGTCGATCGCCGGCTGCCACACCCGCTCCGGGATCTTCTGCAGCAGCTCAGCGGTGTTGCCGGGCAGGACGTAGCCGACCGAGTAGGACAGCCGCTGGGTGTGCAGCCAGGCGAGCAGGCGGTGCGTGCAGCCGGCGCCGTCCGCGCGCACCAGCACCTTCCGGCCGGGGCGGGTGCCAGGCCGGACCCCGGGGAGCTGGCGCAGCGCGTCGCGCAGCACGGTGACGTGGTCGGCGGCGGTGTTGCTGCCGGCGTTGCCCGGCCGCAGCACGACCGCGAGCGGCTCGCCGCTGCCGTCCTGGCCGATCACACTGGCCAGCAGCTGCCCTGCCTGCTCGACCGGCTCGCTCAGCTTCCGGCCGTCCAGCCACGCCAGGCACGCCCGGGCGTCCCGAGCCCGTGAGTCGATCAGTTGCTCGCGGGCCGCCGCGTCGTCCCAGTCGATCTGCGGCTTGCCGGTGCTGGCGTAGTCATCGCCACTGACCAGCACCGCCCGCAGCTCCGCTTCCAGCTCGGCGTCGGCGACCCACAGCAGCGCGCGCAGCGCCGAGCGGATCAACGTCAGGGTGTCCATCGTGGCGACCGCGTCATACAACCGCGTGGAGTCCAGCACCCGGCGGGCGCCGACCAGCCCGGCGGCCGACGCGGCCTGCAACGTCACCTCAAAGATCCGTCGTGGCTTCTTCGACGCGGCCAGCCGGGCTCGCATGTCGACCAGCACCGTGTGCGCGAACGAGCCCCAGCCATCACCGTCGTAGCCGCCGACCCCGGCGGCGTAACGCCAGCGCGCATCGAAGCTGTACCGGTCGACCGCCTCCCGGTCCGACAGGCCCTCCAGCCGCTGCAGCACCATCACCGTCGCCACCACCGACGGCGGCACCGACCGGCGCCCGCGCGAGCTGAACAGGTCGGTGAACATCTCATCCGGGAACAGCCAGTCACGCTCGCGGTGCAACACCGCGAACACCGAGTTCTGCGGCAGTGTCTGCTCGCAGAACCGGTTCACCTCATCAAACAGATCGCCCTGGCGTTCGGCCAAGCCCAGCGTCATCGACCACCCCGCAAGAAGCCCCTGCACCTACCGGGATTCTCCCGAAGCGATCAAGAAAAAGCCGGGACCGCCACGCGGTGAAAGACACCAGCCATCGCTAGTACTCCAGCCGTAGATCGTGATCTTCGGCGTGTCGTTGTCGTAAGCGACGCGGCCACCGCTTGATCATCTCGGGTTGTTTCGACTCAGGATGATCTTAGGGTGGCCGCGGGCCACAACCTAGGCCCTGACGCGTGGCGGTACGGGCTGGGTGAGCTGATGGGGCGTGTCGCCGCCCGGTTCAGCGCGGGTCGAGCCGCGACGTTCCTGCTCGGGCTGCTGGCTGGTTTGCCGCGGGTGAACGGGCGAAGTCGACCTGGCACTCCACCCCCGGCTTGCCGTCCGCGACGCGCAGCGTCGGCTGCCGCCGACCGAACCCGCCCTCCTGCACGGCGAACCGGTGCAACGTCCGATACGGCACCTGCACCCCGCGCCGGATGAGCTTGCCGTGGATATTGGTCAGCTGCAGATCCACCTGCACCCACGAGGTAATCTGCTCGCTCCACGGCGCCAGGTCCTCCACGCCCGGCCGTGCCCGGACGGCCGCACGGCCGGACGGCCGCCACGACCGCCCCGATCAGCCCGTCGCTCAGCTGGCCCTCACCGCCGTCGCGGCGAAGCCCGGCGGCCTCACCGGCGGCGACGTAACGCCCGGCGATCTTGCGGTCCACCCCTGCCCGCTCCGCCGCGGCGCGCAGCCCCGCGCCCGACAGCCACGCCCGCAGCACCTCCCGTACTTCGATCACACGCACCTCCCGGAACGCCACCCGATCCCTCCACGCTCGACGTGAAGTGATCGCTAACGGCTGGCACCCAGGACCCGGCGCACGACACGCCGGTGGTCCCATGAGTGGCAACCGCGGTGGTCCCATGAAGGTGGCAAGAACCCGCTCAGGCCGGTCCCATGCTCCTGGCGAGCGACACATCTGCACCCGCGGCAACCGGGATGAACAACCGCCACGCTCGTGCTCGCGGCACTGGACAAGCCGCGATGAAACTCGCCGTTGTCCCATGAGCGACGAAAGTGCGATCAGCGAGTCGCCGCGCAAGGGCCACGCGCCGCGCGCGACCGCCGGGCACCGCACGCGCACGCCATGCAGGTCCCCTCGTACTCGCCGGCACAAGACCATCGGCTGCGATAAGCGCCAGGCACAGCACGCGTGCGGGGTCCCTCACGGAAGTCCGTTCCTGTCCTGCACCCTGCCGGCGCCATAGGACCTGAGTGGCGAAGCCTGCAACGGGGAGTCGGCCCAACTGCGGTGCCACTACTCCCCCGGTCCTTGCGGAGCAGAATGAAGCGTCCGTATGCCCTATTGTGGCGGAGACGTTTCAGCTCCCGACGGCACAGGTGGTTCCCATGGCCCGTACTACCATCGTTCAGCTCACCGATGACATCGACGGCAGCGAAGCCGACCAGACGGTCGAGTTCAGCTACAAAGGCAAGTCGTACTCCCTTGACCTCAACGACAAGAACGCCTCCGAGCTCGACGACGTGCTCGCTCCCTACATCGCCGCAGCAGAGAAGGCCGGCGGCGCCCAGTCCCGTGCCGGCGGCCGCAGCAGTCGCTCCGGCGGCTCACGCCGGGGTCCCTCCGCGAGCGGCGGCACGGCTAACGGGCCCGACTCGAAGGACGTCCGCGCGTGGGCCGAGACCAACGGCGTTCAGGTGTCAGCCCGCGGGCGCATCCCGGCCAGCGTGATCGAGCAGTACAAGGCCGCCAACACCTGATCCCCCACCCGCCGATGAACCGTCGGCAGCAAGATCATGTGTTCAGGATGTGTTCAGCCTGCCGCTATCACCGCCGACCTGCGCCCTCCCGGACAGCCACATGACGGCGGATTCACGCTCAGGACCCGTCTCAACCGACCTGCGCCTACCCCTACAAGCAGGCCCCGCTCGACTCTTTATCACAGCGTTCGAGGCGGTGCAGGTAGTCCCGCGACGGCTGCAGTCGAGGCCGTCCGGAACGGGCGCTGGACGCCCGTCGGGACGGCCGTCAGTGTCGCCTTCGAAGCTGACCTCGGCCGCTGCTGCTGTCCGCGGCGAGCTATCTGTCGGGCCCCGGCGACCTCCCTGTCGGGCACCCCGGCCTCGAACCGGTCCTGCGCGCCGTCTTCAGGACTCGAAGTGCCTCAGGCTGGCCGAACGCCCGTTCAACGCCTGTCTGCGCTTCTCGCACGGGCCTCTGCTACGCAGCGTTACAGCCACAGACGCCGCTCCTCCGACGCTCAGAAGCTGGCGCGGACTCCACCCCCAGCATCCCGTGGTGCACATTTGGTGCACACGCCAGCGAGAACTGCGTAGAGCGGTTGAGGACGGCGGAGACATGTCCTCGCAGGTCAGCGGTGGTGCTGGCGCCTCTCGGCTCTCCTGCTGAGCGCAGCGGATACTTCTACGACATCTGAGCACCGAGGCCCTCTCACCTGCATCTTCGCCCGTCAGAGGGCCTCTGGGACCACATCTGGGCCACACAGCGGGCCGTTGGCGGCGTGTTCGAGCCTCTCGAACACCTCGTTGACGGCCCGCTTCGCCTTGTCCTGGGCCTGCGGCATGAGGTGGGTGTAGGTCCGCAGGGTGAAGCCGGGGTCGGCATGGCCGAGGTACTCCGCGAGCGCGCGGATGCTGGTCCCGGCTTCGAGTTGCACGCTCGCGTAGAAGTGCCGGCCGGCGTGCATCCCCTGCTCCCGCGCCGCTGGGATGCCGGCCTCCTTCAGCGCCAGCTTCCAGACCGCGCGGTTGATGTAGTTGCGGTTGAGCGCACCGCCCTCGCGGCTCGACAGGAGCAGGCGGGCCTCAACCATCTTCCCGCTGGCCACCTCCCAGGGCAGCGCCACGGTCCGCGCCGGAAAGGCTTGCAGGTGTGCAGCCAGCACGTCCGCCACCCGGCTTGGCAGGGGCACCTCCCGGACCTTTCGCCCCTTGGGAAGGGCGAAGACGAGTCGGCTGCCCACGATGGCGACCTGGCGCTGCACGCGCACGACGCCGCGCAGGAAGTCCACGTCCTCGACGGCGAGGCCGAAGACCTCACCCTGTCGCAGCCCGAGCCCAGTGGTGAGCGTGAGCATCACGGCGTACTGCGCAGGAAGCGCAGCACGGAGCGCGGCCACCTGCTGCTCCGTCCACGGCACGATCTTGCGGTCGTCCAGCTTCGGGAGCTTGATGGACGAGGAGCGAGCAGGGTTCTTGGCAATGCGCTCGTCGTCCACCGCCGCGTTGAGGATGGAGGACAGCAGCGAGAACACGAGGCGCACTGTGCGCGGCCCCAGCTCCTGCTGCTTCGCGCGCACCCACGACTGGATCTGCGACGTGCGTAGCGCCGACAGCGGCGTAGTGCCCAGCGAGGGCACGATGTGCCGCAGGACCCGGTGGGTGGTCTGCTCGCGCGTGCTCTCCCCGAAGGTCTGCACGGCGAGCCAGGCCTCCGCGTATTCCCCCAGCGTCATGCGCCCGAGGGTCTGGTCGACGTACGTGCCGCGCGCCTTGTCCGCCTCCTCGGTGGCCGCGAACTGGTTGGCCTGGCTGAGCTTGGCGAAGGTCTTGGACCGCTGCACGCCCGCCGGGTCCCGGTAGCGCACGCGGTACGTGGTGGTGCCGCCGGCCGTGCGCGGCTTCCGCTTCTGGACGCTGGCCACGTCAGATCACGTCCTCGGCCAGGCGGTCCGCCTCGCGGCGCACACCGTCCACGGCTTCCTCGACCTTGCGCAGCCACGGCCGTACGCCCAGCCCGCTGGCGGGGGGAATGTCCTTGCCCCGCGACGCTCCCCGCGCGCTCCCCAGGGTGCGTCCCACGGCCCATGACAGGTGCCGTGCGGCCCTCATGAGGGGGTGGGCCTCGCGCACCCTCAGCCAGAGGGGGTGCTCGGCCACGAAGTCGAGGTCCCGGCGCTGCACCTCGGGGTCGTTGCCGTCGTCGCCTGAGGTCCACAAGCTGTGCTCACCGTTGGCCCACTGCCAGGCGTTCCACATCGGCACGGGGTAGGCGGGGACGACATGCACCTCGTCGTCCTCCGTCACGTCCGGCAGGAGCAGCCGCGCCACCGGCACGTTGAGGGCCACCGCGAAGGCGGTCAGGTCGTCCACGTCGACCCGCCGGTCCCCACTCTCGACCTTGGCTACCGCCGAGGCCTGCATCGGACGACCCAGCTCCCCCAGCCTGGCCGCTAGCTGCTGCTGCGACAGGCCACGCCGGTCCCGCGCCGACTTGATGTTGTCGGCCACGGCCTGCGCCACATGACCCTTCTCCACTGCACGCGTTCCCATGATGGAACTGTCGCACGCCAACTTGACAATTGCCAACGCCTGCCCTTGACTCTCCCCATCTTGCAGCAACTTCTACCCAAGATGGAGACATGAGCACCTACATGACGACGGAGCAGGTCGCTGAGTACCTGACGGTCCCCGTCAACACCCTGTACCAGTGGCGGCACCGGGGCATCGGGCCGCGTGCCGCACGGGTGGGCCGGCACCTGCGCTGGAAGCAGAGCGAGGTCGACCGCTGGGTCGAGCAGCAGACTGACCCTGCTGTCGGTCGGGCATGATCATGCTCAGCCCCGAGATGCCTACTGACAGGAGTGACGAGACCCTCGAAACGAGGGTGGGCGTCGACACCATCGCGGTGGTCGGACCGACCACGGAGGACGCCCTGCTCGAACTGCGTCATCAGCAGTACGAGCGGCAGGTCGACCGCGAGACGGGCGAGCTGACGGACACACCGACGTACTGCTTCCTGGTCGCGCAGGTGGGCTACGCCTGGGTCCGCGTCCACGGCTTCCACCGTCAGGGCGAGGCGCTGCTCCGCGTCGAGCTCTCGTTGCCGACGATGCTGAACGCGCACAACACCAGGGCGATGCCTTTGGCGCTCGTGCCGGAGGCCGTCGATGCGGCCCTGTGCGGCCTGGCGTGGGAGCTGCCCGGCGTTCCTCCAGTCGAGGCCGTGCGCGTCAACCGAGTCGATCTCGCCAGCAACTACAGCGTCGAGTCGGTGGACACCGTGCTCAGGAGCATGAGTCGGTACCACGTGCCTCACGCGCGGCACCACGAGCTGCACGTCCGCCCTGACGGCCGTGCGCAGACACTGGAGCGCGGTAGCCCGAAGGAGTATCTGTCGCGGGGCTACGGCAAGGTGGCTGTGTCATCCCTGAAGTCGCCATGGGCGTTGCCGTCCACCCGCGGACGATGAGAATCGGTGGGTGCGCTCGCGACGACGCCGGCCGCTCAGTGGTGCTGGTGAGCCCGTCCTGAAGTCTGGTCGTGGGGGCTGCTCGGCACCCCGGACTGTTGCCTTGGAGCACGTGGAGCAGACTCGTCTGTCCTGTTGGCAGCCCCTTCGCGAGCGCCACCCGTGGTGGTGATCATCGGTCGGAGGTGAGGCATGCGCAGGTTGATCGACCGCTGTGCTGGGATCGACGTGGGCCAAGCGCTGCTGGTGGTGTGCGTGCGGCTGGTGAACGAGCGGGGGCACGTTCGTGAGGAGGTGCGCTCGTTCGGTGCGACGACGCCGGATCTGTTGGCGCTGCGGGACTGGCTCGCCTCGGTCGGCGTGACACACGTGGCGATGGAGTCGACCGGGGTGTACTGGAAGCACCCGTACTACCTGCTCGAGGACGACTTCGAGGTGCTGCTGGTCAACGCCGCGCATCTCAAGCATGTGCCGGGGCGCAAGACCGATGTCATCGACGCGCAGTGGATCGCGGAGGTGCTGTCCTATGGGTTGCTGCGGGGCAGTTTCGTGCCGCCGAAGCCGTTTCGGGAGCTGCGGGACCTGACGCGCTACCGCAAGGCGCTGATCCGGGCTCGCACCAGTGAGGTGAACCGGCTGCACAAGGTGCTGGAGGACGCCGGGGTCAAGCTGGCCACGGTCGCCAGCGACGTGATGGGCGTGTCCGGCCGGGAGATGATGCGCGCGTTGATCGCGGGCGGCACGGACCCCGCGGCGTTGGCAGAGCTGGCTCAGGCCCGGCTGCGGAGCAAGCGTCCGGAGCTGCGTCGCGCGTTGACGGCCCGGTTCCGCGACCATCACGCGTTCGTGCTGTCGCGGATGCTGGCGCACATCGAGGCGCTGGAGGACGACATCGCCGCGCTATCCGAGCGGATCAGCCAGGTGATTCGGCCGTGGCAGCCAGCGCTGACCATCCTCGATTCGATCACCGGAGTCGGACCGCGGGCGGCCGAGGTGATCCTGGCCGAGATCGGTCCGGACATGAGCCAGTTCCTGACGGCCGGGCATCTGGCCTCCTGGGCCGGGCGGTGTCCAGGACAGCGGGAGTCGGCTGGCCGCAAGGGGTCGGCCAAGCCTCGCCA
>JALYMN010000479.1 GCA_030773675.1 Actinomycetota bacterium | reverse complement strand
CTGCACGCTGGGCTGGTTGTCGTCGGCCGTGGTGAAGACCTCGGAGCGCTTGGTCGGGATCGTGGTGTTGCGCTCGATGAGCTTGGTCATGATGCCGCCCTTGGTCTCGATGCCGAGGGACAGCGGGGTGACGTCGAGCAGCAGGACGTCCTTGACCTCGCCCTTGAGCACGCCCGCCTGCAGCGCGGCGCCGATGGCGACGACCTCGTCGGGGTTGACGCCCTTGTTGGGCTCCTTGCCGCCGGTGAGCTCGCGCACCAGGTCCGAGACGGCCGGCATGCGGGTCGAGCCGCCGACGAGCACGACGTGGTCGATCTGGCCGACGCTGATCCCGGCGTCCTTGATGGCCTGCTGGAACGGCCCCTTGCAGCGGTCGAGCAGGTCCTGCGTGAGCCGCTGGAACTCCGCGCGCGTGAGCGTGACGTCGAGGTGCAGCGGGCCCTCGGGGCTCGCGGTGATGTAGGGCAGGTTGATCGTGGTCGACTGCGACGCCGACAGCTCGATCTTGGCCTTCTCGGCGGCCTCGCGCAGCCGCTGCATGGCCATCTTGTCCTTGGACAGGTCGATGCCGTTGTTGCTCAGCTCGAACTGCTTGACGAGGTGCTTGACGACGCGCTCGTCCCAGTCGTCACCGCCGAGCTTGTTGTCGCCGGAGGTCGCCTTGACCTCGATGACGCCGTCGCCGATCTCGAGCAGTGAGACGTCGAAGGTGCCGCCGCCGAGGTCGAAGACCAGGATGGTCTGCTCCTTCTCGCCCTTGTCGAGGCCGTAGGCCAGCGCAGCGGCGGTCGGCTCGTTGACGATCCGCAGGACGTTGAGCCCGGCGATCTCGCCGGCCTCCTTGGTGGCCTGCCGCTCCGCGTCGGAGAAGTACGCCGGCACGGTCACGACCGCGTCGGTGACGGTGTCGCCGAGGTAGCTCTCGGCGTCCCGCTTGAGCTTCTGCAGGACGAAGGCGCTGATCTGCTGCGGAGTGAAGGTCTTGCCGTCGACCTCCTTCGACCAGTCGGTGCCCATGTGGCGCTTGACCGACCGGACGGTCCGCTCGACGTTGGTGACCGCCTGGCGCTTCGCGACCTCGCCGACGAGCACCTCGCCGTTCTTGGCGAAGGCGACGATGGACGGGGTCGTGCGCGAGCCCTCGGCGTTCGCGATGACAGTGGGCTCGCCGCCCTCCAGGACGGCGACGCAGGAGTTGGTTGTGCCGAGGTCGATGCCGACCGCTCGTGCCACGGGGGTGTCCTCTCTCGTGCTGGCTCCCGGCGGGCCCCGCCGGGGTTGAGTGCTCCTGGCTCATGTTGCAGCCACGAGCGTCAACCGTCAAACGCTCTTGAGTC
Source organism: Actinomycetota bacterium (assembly GCA_030773675.1). The sequence continues at coordinate 3,153 of JALYMN010000479.1, read as the reverse complement.
TTCCCGGCTCACGTCTGCTCGGCTCTGCTCGAAGCCGGAGGGGCCGTGTCCGGACAGGGGAGTTCGACACGCGCACGCGGGGTAGCAGGAGCGTCACGTCCCGCAACGAGGCGCTCCTGGAGGCTCCCATCGCCGTCCCGCCGCAGCCCACCGACAAGCCGAGCACCCGGCTCCTGTCCCGCCGGACGCTGCTCAAGGCCGCCGGCACCGGCCTGGCCGCCACGACGGCCGGCTGGGTGCGTCCCGGGCCGGTCGCAGCAGCCGAGGGCCTGCCGCGCTCGTCGCGCTTCGACCTGCGCCAGCCGTCGTACGACTTCTTCCCGCTGCGCAACCGCCCGCTGCACGAGCGGCACCGCATCATGCAGAGCCTGGCGTTCGACAACGTCAACCAGCGGCTGTTCGTCGCGCAGCTGCGGGACGCATCGTCCGGCGACGACCTGTGCGTCAACCAGCTCGACATGGACGGTCGCGTCGTCGGCCACATGCACCTCGACGGGGTCGGGCACGGCGTGTCGATCGGCGTGGAGGCCGTCGGCAGGCGCAGTTTCCTCTGGACCGAGGCGCGTTCGAGCAGGAGCGACGCGGCCGGCCGCGGCACCGCGCTGCAGCGGTTCGCGTTCGTCGACGGACAGGCACCGTCCGACGTGCGGACCTTCCTGCCAGGCAGTGCCGTCATCACCTGCGCGGTGGACCAGATCCACGGGCGGCTGCTCGTGCGGCGGATGGTGTCGGGCCGGTGGCAGCTGACGGTGCACGACCTCGCCGCGGCTGCCGACGGCGACTTCGGGCGGCCGCTCACGCAGGTCCGGATGCCGCCGCTGGGCGGCACGTTCCAGGGCTACACGCTCTACGGACGCTACGCCTACGCCCTCACCGGCACCGGGCAGGCGTCCCCGGACGACGAGATCGATTCGACCCTCAGCTGCATCGACCTGACGACCGGCGCGCTCGTCCAGCGGGTGCGCACGCGGGCGGGCAGCAGCCTCGTGTTCCGGGAGCCCGAGGGCCTGGCCGTGCACCGCACGCCGCGCGGCGAGGTCCGACTGGCCTTCGGGATGGCCACCCGCGACCGGCTCGACGGGCGGCTGCGCTTCGCCAACGTCTTCTACAAGGACGTCCTCGTCGGCTGACGTCCTCGTCGGCTGACCGTCGGCCGCCCGTGTCCGACCGGCGGACCGCCGTCCACGGGCGGCTGTGCCACGCTGGACGCGTGTTGAGCCGGATGCGCGACGAGACCGGTGCGCCGAACCTGCGGATGCGCCTGCTCGCGCTCGTCGTCGCGCTGCTGCTGGGCGGCCCGCTGACCGTCGCGCTGCTGCGCGGGGCCGCTGCCGCGGTCCGGCTGGCGCTGTAGCACCACCGCACGGGAGCGCTCCGACCGTCCTCTGGGTGCTGGCAGCAGCGGGACGCGGCTCGGCTGAGCGCCCTCGTGCGGCGGGGTTGTGGTCCGCCTGGTCGCGGACGTGCCGCCGGCCCACCTCCGGCCGGGAGAAGGTGGCGTGCATCACGCCGTCCCGGTTCGCCGCGGTGCCCGCGGAGAGGGAGGATGCGCCGTGGGGAAGCGAGACGCGCCGACAGGTTACTGACTGGTAGGTCGTGGGCCGGCCCCGCGTACGCTCGCCGTGCGCGGCGCTGAGCCCCGCTCTGTACCTGGAGGACCTGTGGAAACGCACATGCTCGTGCGCCTGGTGCTGGGGTCGCTGATCACGGTGGTCGCCGGCGCGATCGCCGCCCGCCGGGTGTACTTCCTCTACCGGATGATCGCGGCGGGGCAGGCGAGCCCGGGCCGGCTCGACGACTGGCCGAAGCGCCTGCTGGCGCAGGTCACCGAGGTGTTCGGGCAGCAGCGGCTGTTGAAGTGGAGCGTCCCGGGCGTCGCCCACTTCTTCACCTTCTGGGGCTTTCTCTTCCTGTTCTTCACCATCATCGAGGCGTTCGGGGCCCTGGTCGACCAGGACTTCGCGATCCCGGTGATCGGCCGCATGGCCTGGTTCGGCTTCCTCGAGGATTTCTTCGGCGTCGCCGTGCTGCTCGGTCTGCTGACGTTCGCCTACCTGCGGTTCAAGAACGACCCCGCGCGCCGGCACCGGGACTCGCGCTTCTACGGCTCGCACACGGGCGCGGCCTGGGTCGTGCTCGGCATGATCTTCCTGGTGATCCTGACGTTGTTCGGCATCCGTGGCGCGCAACTCAACACCGGCGTCAGCCCGTGGCAGGAGACGCCGGGCGCGATCTTCTTCTCGAACCTCATCGCGATGGCTCTCGCGCCCCTCGGCGAGACCGCCAACGAGCGCATCGAGGACGTCATGGTCGTCGGGCAGATCGCGGTGGTCATGGGCTTCCTGGTGATGGTCACCTACTCCAAGCACCTGCACATCTTCACCGCGCCGCTCAACGTGCTCACCAAGCGCGACCCCGGGCACGTCGCGCTGGGCCCGCTGCTGCCGATGATGAGCGGCGGCAAGGAGCTGGTGCTCGAGGAGGCCGACCCCGAGGTCGACACCTTCGGCGTCGCCAAGGTCGAGGACTTCACGTGGACCGCCATGCTCGACATGGCCACCTGCACCGAGTGCGGGCGGTGTCAGTCACAGTGCCCGGCCTGGAACACCGGCAAGCCGCTGTCGCCCAAGCTCGTGATCATGAACCTGCGCGACCACCTGTTCGCGAAGGCGCCGTACATCCTCGGCGACAAGGACGCGCCCGAGGACCACGTGCCCGACTTCCACGACGCCGGCACCGACACCGGGCACCACGGCGTCCCCGAGTCCGGCTACGAGCGGGTCATCGGCACGAACCCGGACCAGGCCGTCCGGCCGCTCGTCGGCACCGCGGCCGAGGGCGGCGTCATTGACCCCGACGTGCTGTGGAGCTGCACGACCTGCGGCGCGTGCGTCGAGCAGTGCCCCGTCGACATCGAGCACGTCGACCACATTCTGGAGATCCGCCGGCACCAGGTGCTGATCGAGTCGAGCTTCCCGCCAGAAGCCGGGACGATGCTGAAGAACCTCGAGAACCGCGGCAATCCGTGGGGCCTGCCGGCGTCCTCGCGGCTGGACTGGGCGAAGGGGCTCGACTTCGAGGTGCCCGTCGTCGGCGAGAACGTCGAGGACCTCTCGTCGGTGGAGTACCTCTACTGGGTGGGCTGCGCGGGCG
>JALYMN010000478.1 GCA_030773675.1 Actinomycetota bacterium | reverse complement strand
GCGCCGCGAACCGCAGCGCCGCCACCCGCAGCGCCGCCGGGACCGCCGCCGCCCTCGCCCTCCTCCTCGCCCGGGCCGCCGCCGGTCGTCGTCGTGGGCGTCGGGGTCGGCGTGGTCACGGTCTCGGTGGGGCTCGGGCTGGGCGACGTCTCCGTCGGGCTCGGGCTCGGCGACGTCGTCTCGGTCGGGCTCGGGGCAGGAGTCGGCGACGGCGGCAGGCTGGGCAGGGTCGAGGCGAGCGCCGCGGTCGACGGGAGGAGCAGCGCGGCACCCAGGGTGGCCGCCGCGAGGCAGGAACGAGCGGTCATCGACGACTCCACAGCGAGACTCCGGACTACGAGGGAACTACAAGTACACCATCGCGGTAGGCAAGGGCAGCGTTGCAGCCAGGAACCACCCGCGTGGCTCAGCGCCCGCGCCGTACCCGGCGGCAGGAGGAGCATGCCGTGCCCGCCGGTCGGCTGCGTCACAGTCGGACGGGCCGGCGGCGCGGACCTGCCCGTGGCACAGGACGCCTGAGCCACGCTCCAGCGCGCGGGGCTCGGCCGTTGCTCCTCCCGGCCCAGTGACCGTCCTGCCCGCCGTGCGCTGAACACAGCAGGCGCCCCTCACCCCTGCGGGTGCACGGCGGCACCCCTGGGGGTGCAGGCGGGCCCGCCACCTCAAGCGGCCTGAGCACGCCGACGAGACACACCTTGTCCGGATGAGGCGCTGTCAGCGACACCGCCCACCGGGACACGCGGCCCCCGGACTCCTTCGGCGCGGCCCTCCCGACGTTCTCGGCGACCTTGGAGGTCCCTGTGTCCAGCGTGCCCGCGTCCCGTGACTGTGACTCGTCCCTGACCGCGGCCGGTCGGCGCGGCCTGCGCCGCTCCGCTGCCCGGCCGGCGCTCGCCGCCACCCTGGCGCTGCTGGCGCTCGCGTCGCCGTCCATGCCCTCGTTCGCGGAGACCGCGACGACCGGCACGACCGGCACGACGGTGGCGACCCCGGCCGCTCCGCTGCCCTTCGACCTGCCGGCGCCCAGCGTGCTGCGCGGGTCGGCGCGCAAGGCGTTCGCCCACTACGTGCCGTGGTTCCCGGTCTCGATCGACAACAAGGAGCCGGACTACTACGACCGCAACTTCCTCGTCCCGGGTGGCGAGGGCGGCAAGCACGCGGCGTACGGCGGGTTCCTGCGCGACCGCCCCTCGAAGCGCCCGATCAGCACCGACGCGGCGTGGAAGGTGCGCGACCTCGAGGCCGATGTGCGGGCCGCGGTGGGCGCTGGCATGGACGGCTTCATCGTCGACATCGTGCAGCTCGGCGACACCGGCGGCGTGCAGTGGACCGCGATCAACAACCTGCTGCAGGCCGCCCGCAACGTCGACCCCGGCTTCAGCATCCTGCTCATGCCGGACATGACCGGCCCGAACATGGAGAGCAAGTCCGCCTCCACGCTGGCGAAGTGGATGGCGCACCTGGGCGCCTCCCCCGCCGCGCACCGCCTCGCCGACGGCCGGCTGGTCATCTCGCCGTTCACCGCCGAGCGCAAGACGGTGGCGTTCTGGACCGAGTTCAAGTCGGTCATGCAGAACACCTACGGCACGCCGGTCGCCTTCTTCCCGCTGTTCCAGAACGAGCGCAACCACCGCGACGCCTTCGACGCCATCAGCTACGGCATGACCAACTGGGGCAACCGCAACCCGGCCTGGAACAACCCGACGGCCACCGGGGCGGACTCCCCGCTCGGCCGCGCGGCCGCTGTCAAGGCGCTCGGGCAGAAGTGGATGCAGCCCGTCTCGGTGCAGGACGAGCGCCCGCGGGAGGGCATCTACGACGAGGCCGAGAACAGCCAGAACCTGCGCAACACCTGGCAGCTGGCGCGGGCCACGGGCGCGGACTACGTCCAGATCCCGACGTGGAACGACTACGCCGAGGGCAGCCAGATCGCCCCGTCGGCGCAGAACGGCTCCGCCTGGCTCGACCTCAACGCCTACTACCTCACCTGGTTCAAAACCGGCACCGCGCCGCAGGTCGTGCGCGACACCGTCTACCTCAGCCACCGCGGGCAGCCGCACGCGGCCCTGCCGACGTACGACCAGACCCTGCTCATGAAGCGCCGCGGCACGTCGAGCAGCGTCCCCCGCGACACCGTCGAGGCGCTGACCTTCCTCACCACTCCGGCAACCGTGAGGGTCACGGTCGGCTCGACGACCCACACCTGCCAGCAGGACGCCGGCGTCGACACCTGCACGGTGCCGCTGGGCAGCGGCTCGGTCTCCGCGGTCGTCGTCCGCTCCTCCACTCCGGTCACGATGGTCACCTCGCCCCGCAAGGTCACCTCCTCGCCGTACGTGCAGGACCTGCAGTACGTCGCCTCCTCGAGCGGCCGGCAGAACGGTGCGAGCGACCTGCGCGCCGCGGACGCCGCGCCGTCCGCTCCGGCCGGGCTGTCGGTCACCGCGGTCGACGGCACCCACGTGGCGGCCTGGACCGCGTCCACCGACGACTGGGGGGTGCGCGACTACCAGGTGCACCGCTCCACCACGGCGGGCTTCACCCCCAGCAGCAGCACCCTCGTCGGCACCAGCAGCACGCCCTCCTACACCGCCACCGGCGCGACGGTCGGCACCTGGCACTACCGCGTCGTCGCCAGCGACTTCGCCGGCAACGTGAGCTCCCCGTCGGCCGCGGTCGGCATCGACGTGCCCGACACGGTGGCCCCGTCCGCACCGGCCGCGCCGACTGCCACCGTCTCCGGCTCGTCGGTCAGCCTGTCCTGGCCCGCCGCGGCGGACGACGTCGCCGTGACCGGTTACGAGGTGCACCGTTCCGCCACCAGCGGCTTCGTCCCGGCTTCCACGACGCTCGTGGGCTCGACCGCGGCGCTCGCCCACAGCGAGACGCCGCCGGTGGGCACCTGGTACTACCGGGTCGTCGCCAAGGACGCGGCGGGCAACCGCAGCGCCGCCTCCCAGCAGACGAGCGCCGTCGTCGCCGCTCCGGTCGTGACGAGCCCCTCGCCGTCGCCGACCGCCTCGCCCTCGCCGACCGCCTCGCCCTCGCCGTCCGCCTCGCCCTCGCCGACCGCCACGACGAGCCCCAGCCCGACCACGGCGCCCACCGTCGTGACGGTGCGGCCGGCAGCAGACACCTATGCCAACGAGGGCGCGCCGTCCACGAACTACGGGACGTCCGGCTCGCTGTCGTCGCGCCGCAGCCTCGGCGCGGTCTCCTACCTGCGCTACAACATCCCGGCGACCCCGGCCGGCAAGACCCTGCGCAGCGCGACGCTGAAGCTGCGCACCAGCGGTGAGACCTTCGCCGGCTCGATCGACCGCCAGGTGATCAAGACGGCCGGCAACAGCTGGAGCGAGACCGCCGTGACGTGGAAGGCCCGCCCCGCGGTGTCCACCCAAGTCCTCGGCACGCTGCCGGGCGGCACGGTGCGCAGCACCACCTACTCGGTCACCCTGAGCACGTCGGCCCTGAAGTCCTTCGCCGGCACCTCGCGCACCTTCGCGGTGACGAGCGACGGCACCGACTCGGCCTGGTACTTCTCGCGCAACTACTCCAACACCGCGTACGCCCCGCAACTGGTCCTCACCTACAGCTGAGCTCTGCCTCACGCGGCGGGCCGGGGACCTGCCCGACCGCCTCGACCTCGACGCCGGGCAGCTCGAGAGCGATCTCGTCACCCGGCGGCACCGGGTGCCCGGCGCCCCCGGGCGCGGGACCGCGGCGGACGTCGATGACCTGCCCGGTGAGCTGCGACACGAGCACGTCGAGCGTGGTCGTGGCCACCATCTCGCTGCCGAGCAGGCTGTCCTCCGGCTCCTCGCCGAAGGCCTGCAGGCGCATCGGCGTGCGGGTCCGCTCGGGGTTGATGACATTGACGGAGATGCCGTCGGGGGCCCACTCGTCGGCCAGCGCCTGGGTGAGGTTGACCACCGCGGCCTTGGTCGAGGAGTACATGCTGTACCCGGCGCGGCCGCGGGTGTAGGAGCTGGACGTGAAGAACACGAGGTGCCCGCGGGTGTCGCGCAGGTAGGGCTGCGAGAGCCGGGCGACGGTCACCGGTGCCAGGTAGTTCACCTGCAGCTGCCGCTCGACGGCCGCGTCGTCCATCTCGGCGAGCGGGCCGCGCTCGAGCACCGCCGCGGTGAGCACGACCATGTCGATCGCGCCGGTCTCGGCGTGCACCTTCGCGAGGGCGTCCGCGACGTCCTGGGGCCGCTCGACGTGAGTGCCCGTCGTCGACCGGGAGAAGGAGAAGACCTGGCAGCCCGCGGCGGTGGCCAGCCGGTCGACGTCCGCGCCGATGCCGTAGCTGCCGCCGAACACCACCATGGTCTTGCCGCCGAGCCGCTCCGCGTGCTGCTCCGGCGTGGCCGGGGCCGCCCGGTGGGAGCTGAGCTGGAACAGCTTGTCGGCGATGAACAGGTCGACCGGGTAGGTGACCTTCATGTTGTGCTCGTCGCCGCGCACGACGTAGATCGGCACCTCGGGCAGGCAGTGCAGGACGACGCCGCAGTCGTCGGTCGCGCGCACCGTCGGGTCGCCCGCGGCGATCTCGTAGGCCCGTCGGATCACCGACAGGCGGAAGCCCTGCGGAGTCTGCCCCCGGCGCAGGTGACTGCGGTCGGGGATGTCGAGGATGCGCTCGTCGTCGTCGACGCGCACGATCGTGTCGGCGGACGGGATCGCCACGTCGACCGCCTCGTACGTCGCCAGCGCCTCGATGCAGTCCTTGACGACGCGCTGCGACAGCAGGGGCCGGACGGCGTCGTGGAACAGGACGTTGCACTCCTGCTCGCCGAGCGCGTCCAGGGCCACCCGGGTGGAGGCATTGCGGTCGGCACCGCCGGCCAGGACCCGCGTCACCTTGGGCAGCTCGGGCCGCAGCAGCAGCGCCTCGCCCTCGGCGACGTAGTCGGCGTTCATGACGACGAGGATCTCGTCGACCTCGTCGCAGTCGTGCAGCGCCGTCACGCTGTGCTCGATGATGGTGCGACCGGCGACCTTGAGCAGCTGCTTCGGGACGTCGAGGCCGACCCGGGAACCGCTGCCCCCTGCCAGCACGACCGCGACTGTGCGCAGTGGGCAGTGGGCAGTCGCCATGGTGCCTCTTCCCTGTCAGACCCGCCGCCCTGGCAACGCCCCAGCGCGGGCCGGGGGCGGGGGCGGCTGTGGTAGTGGCCCAGACTACCTAGCCCGCCGCCTGCGAGCAGGTGAGTCGCGGCACGTCACCCGGACGGGGGTCCTCACGGCAGCACGCCCGGCGCCCGGTCCCCACGCGGGAGGACCGGACGCCGGCCGGGAGAGGCGGAGGACTAGCGCCGGCTGCTCACCCCGACGTACTGCATGTCCTGCACGTACGGCGACGACGTCACCTTGTACGGCGAGGTCGCGCTGGTGACCGTGGTCCCGCTGCGCTTGACCGACACGCTGACGGTGCCCGAGGACAGCGGCACCGTGCAGGTGTCGACCCCGGCGTCGTTGCTGCACGTGTAGGTGTTGCTGCCCACCTTGACGACCACCGTGGCGGGCGCCTTGAGGAAGGTCAGCGCCTCGACCGTGTTGCGCGCCGGGCTGCCGCCGCGCAGTGACATGAGCTTGCTCTGCGGGAACCTGGGCCTGGCGCCGTACTTGTGGTGCCGGTGCGTCAGGTAGACGGTGTCACGGACGATCGTCGGCGTGCGGCCGGTCTTCCACTTGGTCAGGTAGTACGACGAGATGTCAAGGAAGGTGCGGCCGTGCTTGACGGTCGGCGCCATGACCGAGTGCTCCGGGTAGTCGCCCCAGGTGGCGTAGTGCACGGCCTCGGCGCGGCCCTTGATCGCGACGGCCCACGTGTTGCGCAGGTTGGTGGTGTTCTGCGCCTCGTCGTAGATGCCCTCGCGCGGCCGGGAGTCCTGCACGGAGATCGGTTGCATCCACTTCTGGCCAAGGTCGTGCACCGCGTCGATGCGGCCCAGCGGCCCGGTCGAGTAAGTCACCTCGGGGTTGTTCCAGGCCGGGTTGCGGTTGCCCCAGTTGGCCATGCCGTAGCTGATCGAGTCGTAGCTTTCGCGCCACACCCGCTCGTTCTGGAACAGCGGCCAGAACGCCACCGGCTTGCCATAGGTGTTCTTCATGATGCTCTTGAACGACGTCCAGTAGGACTTGCTCATGCCCTCGGCGGTGAACGGCGAGATGACGTAGCGGCCGTCCGACAGCCGGTAGCCCGAGCCGTAGTTCAGCAGCTGGTTCATGTACTTCGCCAGCGTCCCGGCGCTCTTGCGCTTCATGGCGCTCGAGCCGCTGGTATCGGGCTGCAGGATGATCTTGAAGCCGGGGTCGACCCGCTTCGCGGCCTGCATGAGCAGGACGGCGTTGTTCCACTGCCGCGACGACCCGCTGTCGGGCAGGTTGTAGATCACGAGCGTGAAGCCGTCGAGCCCCGCCTTGATCGCGCTGCGGACCTCGGACTCCATGTCCAGCATCCGCCAGTTGCTGTCCGACCGGACCGGGCGCGTGGCGGGCCGGTCGCGCAGCCAGCCGCCGTACGCGCGGTGCTTGCCGCCCTCGCCGTTCGGGTTGAGGTAGTTCCGCTGGTAGTAGTCGGTCGCCGGGTCCTGGTTGTCGAGCGACACAGGCAGGGTCGGCACGTAGTGGGCGAAGGCCTTGCGCGACGAGGCGCGCAGCGTGCCCACCGACGGCATGTCGAACGGTAGGGCGGTGGTCGCCGTGGAGACCTCCGCGGCGGCCGGGGTGGTGCTGGGCACGGCGAGAGCCGACAACCCGCAGAGCAGGACGAGGGAGGCGGCGACCCGACGGGCGACCGGTCTCCGGACAGCGTGCGACACGTAGGACCCTTCCAGCACGCCTGCGAGGTGAGCTGTCGGGTTCGGGACAGGAAGTGCCCCGGCCGCGCGCACGCGGCTTCACCCCGAGCCGGTCGGGACCGGCGGGATCCTCGGGAGGAGTGGTTCCCCCGCTCCTGCCCCTCCGACGTCGAGGACTCGCGCCGGCGGGGCAGGATTCGGCGTTGCCGGGCGAGCGTGGCCCTCCGGCCACGGGCGCAGAGACTACTGCAGACGGGTGGTTTGGGCACGTTCGACGTGGGTAATCGCCCTCCGCGCCACCGCCCGCCGGTACGCCGCCTCGAGCCGCTCGGCCACCGCGCTCATGCTGAAGTGCTCCCGGGCCGTACGCGCCGCCCGCTCGCCGGTGCGCGCCAGCTCGGCCGGGTCGGCCAGCAGCCGCCGGACCGCGTCGCGCAGCGCCTCGGGCGAGGCGTCGACGACCGCCCCGCAGCCGTGCTCGGCGACGGCGGGCGCCAGCCCGCAGGAGTCGGTCACGACGACGGCCCGGCCGGCGGACATCGCCTCCAGCACCGACATCGGGTAGGGCTCGTCGACCGACGGCAGGACGACCAGGCTGGCCCGGGCCATGCGGCCGAGCGTCTGCGACGGGTCCAGCGGCCCCTCCCAGCGCAGCCGCTCCGGGTCGCCGATCGCGGCGACCTCCGCGGTGACCGCCGCCCCCTGGCCCTCGTCCGGGCCGACGAGCGCGAAGCTCGCGTCGACGCCCTCGTCCAGCAGCGCCCGGGCGGTCCGCGCGAACAGGACGGGTCGCTTGCGCTCCTGCAGGCGCGCGCAGAACAGCACCGCCGGCCGGGCCGGCAGCGGGAGCAGGTCTGCGACGTCCGGCACCCCGTTGCCGAGGCGCTCGAGCGCGAGCGAGCGCCCGCCCACCGTCTCCAGCCCGCGCTGCTCCTCCGGGGTGAGGTGGAACACCGCCTCGGCGCCGCGCAGCACCCGGCGGGTGAGCAGGCCGTCGAGCGGCCCGGCGAGCGGGTTGTCGGACTCCACGACCATGCCGTGCGGCTGCACGACGTACGGGACGCCGCGCCGGCGGGCGAGCTCCGCCGCCGGCAGCGTCACGAGGTCGCGGGCCAGGTGCACGTGGACGACGTCGACGGCCCGCAGCGCCGACCACCACCAGGCGAGCAGGCCGAGCGAGGTCATCCCGCTGAAGCCCGCGGGCGGGACCAGCCGCCGGACCGGGAACAGCCGCAGCGGCGCGCCGCCGAGCACCGTCGGTGGGGCGTCGCCGTACCCGCGGCTGGTGGCCGCGACCGTCACCTCGTGGCCTCGCGCGCGCAGTGCCGCCGCCTGGTTCTCCGCGACGCGCACGGGCCCGCCGAACGCGGCGTCCGGGGAGACCAGAGTGACGACGTGCAGGACCCGCACGGTCTAGGCGCCGTCCGGCCCGGCCGCCCGCGCCGGCCCGGCGAGCGCGGCAGCGGCGGGCAGGGACACCGCGGCGGGTGCGAGCACGACTCCGCCGGGCGGGACGTCGCGGGTGACGAGCGCCGCGGCGCCGACCACCGCGTCCCGCCCGACCGTGACCCCGCGCAGCACCGTCGAGCGGGCCGCCACCCACGCGCCGTCCTCGACCGTGATCGGGCCGTTGTCGAACTCGAACGTCGGGCTGCGCCGGTCGTGGCTCCCGGTGCACAGCAGCACGCCCTGGCTGATGCAGACGTCGCGGCCGATGGTGACGGGCTCCAGGTTGAGCAGCCAGGACTCCTCGCCGATCCACGAGTCGTCGCCGATCGTCAGCTTCCACGGCCAGTGGACGCGCACGCGGTGGCGGATGAGCACGTTCTCGCCGATCTGCGCGCCGAACGCGCGCAGCACCGCGACCCGCAGGCCGCTCGGGCACCACCAGCGGGTGAGCATGGTGCCCGAGACGAACAGCCAGCCGGCCTGCCAGAGCACCCCGCGGCCCTTGTCGTAGCCCTGCCCGGTGAAGCCGGCGAGCGAGCGGGTCACGACCGGTCCCGGGCTGCCAGCGCTGCTCGGCGGAGGGAGGAGGGCATGCAGGAGACTGTAGGCACGCGGGCGCTCTACCGGGCATGGACGACGACGACGCCACCCGGTCGGGGCAGTGGCCGGCCCCGGCGCAGCGCCTAGGATGACGGGCTGCCGGCGCCGCGGGAGGGCGACGTCTCCCCCGCTCCGCCCGGCACCGCCGGGACCC
>JALYMN010000477.1 GCA_030773675.1 Actinomycetota bacterium | reverse complement strand
CACGGACTCGCTCCCGACGAGCATCGCGACCATGGGCATCATCCCCATGACCGTCATCAGGACCCCGAAGACCACTCCCCCGGCGAGCCCGCCGAGCACCCCCTGCACACCGTGCGCGACCAGCGGGGTGGTGCTGCTCGTCCGGCCTGCGGTGCCTGTCGTTGCCATGTCCGACCTCCTCGTGGGCGCTCGTCGCCTCGGGGCGGACGCTAGGGAGCGGGACCGCGGTACTTCTGTGCTCGCGCTCACACAAGGACGGGGATCGGAGGTCTGTGCCCGTCCCGCTGACTCGCTGGGCGTGCTCGCGGCAGGATGAGCCGGTGTCGGACGCGAGCGGGGTGCGGGCCGGGCAGCGCCTGCCTGACGAGCCGGTCTTCTGCCTGGCCGAGAGCGAGCTGTTCCGTGACCTCAGCGGCGAGGAGATGGCGAGCATCGCCGCCCGGGGCGGGATGCAGGCGGTCGACGCCGGCACGGTCGTCTGGTCGCCGGCCGCGCCGCAGCCGGTGCTGTTCATCGTCAAGGCCGGGAGGGTCAGCCTCTACCGGTTGGCCGCGGGCGGCCGCCGCCTGACCCTGGCGATCCTCGGGCCGGGCGGGGTGTTCGGGCAGATGCCGCTGGTGGGCCAGCGGATGGGGCAGGGCTACGCCGAGACCCTGGAGCCGAGCGTCCTGTGCCTGATGAGCGAGCAGGACGTCCGGGCGATGCTTCTGACCGACCCCCGGATCGCGGGTCGCATCACCGAGGGGCTCGGGCGGCGGCTCGCGGAGGTCGAGCAGCGCCTCGCCGACACGGTGCTCAAGTCGGCGCCGCAGCGGGTCGCGGCGGTGCTGCTGCGGCTCTCCTCGGCACCCGCGGCCCCCGGCCTGCTGCGCGCCCGGCCCGCAGAGGTGCGGCTCACCCACGAGCAGCTCGCCGAGCTGGTCGGGACCACCCGCGAGACGACGAGCAAGGTCCTCGGCGACCTCAAGGACGCCGGGGCGGTGCGGCTCAGGCGCGGAGGCGTGGTGGTGCTGGACCGCAGTCGGTTGCAGGCTGCCGCCGACGACCTGCCGCGCGGGTGATCCGCACCCGGGCGGCGGTCTCGGTGCAGCCGGCCGCCGTGCCCGGCGGAGTCGGGCCTGCGCTCCTACGCCGAGCGGAGAGGGCTCGCGTCAGACGGGCCCTTGAGGCAGGGGCTCGGTGCCCATGACCTCGCGCAGCCCGGACTCGTCCAACAGGTGTGTCCGCCCGTACTCGGTCTCGACCAGGCCCCGCGCACGCAGCTCGGCGACCACGCGCGTGACCGACTGTCGGCGGGCTCCCAGCAGGTGCGCGATGGTGGTGTGGCTGAGCCGCACCACGCGCCGCCCCTGCTCCTCGACCTCGCTCAGGTCCAGGAGCAGGTAGGCCACCTGAGCGATCAGGGGCTTGGTGGTGACGACGACCAGGCGCCGGCGGTCGTCGTCGAGCCGGCGGGCGATCGAGGTCATCCACCGCAGGGACAGGGATGGGCTGCTGGTCAGCAGCTGCATCCAGCGTTGCCGGGACAGCGCGATGAGCTCGGTGCCCCGGTGGGCGACCGCGTCGTAGGGCATCGGGGTGCCGAGCAGCATGGGGATGTCGGCGATGACTCCTCCGGCGCGCACCAGGGCCATGGTCACCCGCCCGGCGTCGAGCCGGGCCATCAGCTCCAGCTCGCCGTCCGCGACCACCTGGACGTGCAGGGCGCGTGAGCCGGACGCCGCCACGAGCGTCCCCGCCTCCACGTGCCGGACGGTGCCGGACCGTCGCAGCTCGGCCAGCTCGCCGGGGCGGAGCAGTCCGAGGTCGCGCTGCGCCGAGGACTGGCTGATCCACCGCCCGGCGACGCCGCCCACGGACGCCAGGAGCGGGCGTCCCGGCTGCCTGGTCACCTCCGTCCTCCCATCCCCTGCGCCACGTCGTCCTGCCCACTGTGCCCTCACCCCGCGGCTCTCCCTCTCCGCCTCCTGTTCTGCATCCGATGTTGCCGTCCGACGCTGCGGTCGCACAGCACCGGACATGTGGACGCGATGAGCAGTCACCGCCGTCACCGAGGGGTTGAGGACCGAGTGCACACGGACTACGACGTGATCGTGCTGGGAGCCGGGTCGACCGGGACCAACGTCGCCTGGTACGCCAGGGACAACGGGCTGTCTGTCGCCGTCGTCGAGAGCGAGCGCGTCGGCGGGGAGTGCTCCTACTGGGCCTGCATACCGAGCAAGGCCCTGCTCGCGCCGCTGCACGCGTTGGCCGCTGCCCGCCGCCTTCCGGGCGCGGCGGGGGCGGTGACCGGCGAGCTCGACGTCGAGGCCGTGCTGGCGCGCCGCGACGAGTTCGTCAGCCACCTGGACGACGGGCCGCAGGCCGAGTGGCTCCAGGGGATCGACGCAGACCTGGTCCGCGGTCACGGACGGCTGGTGGGCGAGCGAGAGGTGGAGGTCGTCGCTGCGGACGGCTCGACCCGGCGGCTCCGCGCCGCCCGTGCGGTCGTGGTGGCCACCGGGACCCGGGCCGCGGTTCCGCCGGTCGACGGGCTCCGGGAGACCGGGCCGTGGGACAACCGCGACGTCACCACGGCCAAGCAGATCCCCGAGCGGCTGCTGGTGCTGGGCGGCGGCGTCGTCGGCGTCGAGATGGCGCAGGCCTACCGGCGGCTCGGCGCGCGGGCGGTCACCGTCGTCGAGGCCGGGGACCAGCTGCTGTCGCGCTACGAGCCCTGGGTGGGACAGGTGCTCCAGGAGGTGCTCGCCGACGAGGGCATCGACGTGCTCACCGCACGGCGTGCCGTTCGGGCCACCCGCGAGGGCAGCGACGGGCCCGTCACGCTGGTTCTGGACGACGGCACGTCGCTGGTGGGCGACGAGCTGCTCGTGGCCGCGGGGCGCACCTACAACACCGACGACATCGGGTTGGAGACGGTCGGGCTGCCGACGTCCGGTCCCCTGCAGGTCGACGACCAGCTGCGGGTCGGCGCGGTGGAAGGGGGATGGCTGTTCGCGGCAGGCGACGTCAACGGCCGCGCCCTGCTGACCCACCAGGGCAAGTACCAGGCCCGGCTGGTCGGCGACATCGTCGCCGGAAGGGATCGCAGCGCCTGGGCCGACCACAGCGCGCTGCCGCAGGTGGTGTTCACCGATCCGGAGATCGCCGCCGTCGGACTCACAGAGCAGCAGGCGCGCGCCGCCGGCCTCGACGTCAAGGTGGTCACGTACCAGACGGCCTCCGTCGCAGGCGGCGCACTGGTCGCCGCCGACCCCCGCGGCAAGGCCCAGCTCGTCCTGGACCAGCAGCGCCGGGTCGTCGTCGGGGCGACCTTCGTCGGACCGCAGGTCGGCGAGATGCTGCACGCCGCCACCATCGCGATCGTGGGACAGGTCCCGGTCGACACGCTCTGGCACGCCGTCCCGGCCTTCCCCACCGTCAGCGAGGTGTGGCTGCGGCTGCTCGAGGCCGACCGGGGCGTGTGACCTCCTCCTCGTCGCACCATCTCCGGGTGACGGGGACCGGTCGGCAGCGCCCGAGCCTGCGAGTCCTGCTGTCACAGCCCGCCTACCGGCGGCTCTGGGTCGCCCGCACGGTCAGCCAGGTGGGCGACGTCGCGCAGTTCACGTCCCTGGCGCTGCTGCTCGTCGCCCTGACCGGCTCCGGCCTCGGCGTCACCGCGGCTGTGCTGGCCGAGATCGCCCCCGTGCTGCTGCTGGGACCGGTGGCCGGCAGCCTCGTGGACCGCCTGCCGCGCGTGAGGGTGATGGTCGCCGCCGACCTCGTGCGCGTGCTGGTCGCCGCCACGCTCGCGCTCTGGCACGACAGCGCCGCGGTCGCCTACGTCGTCGCGTTCGGGCTGTCGGCCGGGCAGGTGTTCTTCTCGCCGGCCGCCCAGTCGCTGCTGCCCGCGGTCGTGCGCGACGACGAGCTCGTCGCCGCGAACAGCGGCATCTGGACCGCCGCGGTGACCGCGCAGATCGCCGTCGCCCCCGTCGCGGCGCTGCTCGCCACCGAGGTCGGGTTCGGTGCGGCGTTCACCGTCAACGCCTTCAGCTTCGCTCTGTCCGCCGCCGCCCTGCGCGGCCTGCGCGAGCCCGAGCGGACGACGCCCGTCCACGTCCGCAGCCCGTTCACGCATGCCCGCGAGGCCCTCGCCGCGCTCGGACAGATCCCCCTGCTGAAGGCGCTGGCGGTCGGGCAGTTCGTCGCGGCCCTGTCCGCTGGCGCGACCAGCGCGCTGCTCGTCGTCCTCGCCGAGGAACGGCTCGGCGGCGGGGAGGGCTATGGCCTGCTCGTCGCCGCGATCGGCGCCGGAGCGGCCGTCGGGCCACTGCTGCTGCGCCGGGTCGACGAGCCGCGCCGCCCGCTGTTCGTCTTCGGGCCCTACGCGGTGCGCGGGCTGGTCGACCTCGTCCTGACCGTCGTCACCACGGTGCCCCTCGCCGCCGCCGCGCTCGTGGTCTACGGCCTGTCCACCTCCACGGGCAACGTCACGTTCAGCAGCCTGGTCCAGTCCCGGGTCCCCGAGGAGCTGCGGGGCCGTGCGTTCGCCGGGTTCGACGTGCTGTGGCAGACCGGGCGGATGCTGAGCCTGCTCGGCGGAGGACTGCTCGCCGACGCCGTCGGCATCCGAGCCGTCTACCTGCTCGGTGGGCTCTTGCTGCTGGGCGGCGCCATGCTCGGCGGCCTCGCGACGCGGTCCACTCCGGCAGCATGGGGCGGGTCATGAGCGACGCCGCCGCCCCGCTGCCGGAGCACGTGGACGTGCTGGTGCTCGGCGCCGGCCAGGCGGGCCTCGCGGCGGGGTACTGGCTGACCCGCGAGCCCGGCCTCCGGGTGCTCGTGGTCGAGCGCGGCGGGGTGGGGCAGAGCTGGCTCGACCGCTGGGACAGCCTGGTGCTGTTCACGCCGCGGAGCTTCAGCAGCCTGCCCGGCCTGCCCTTCCCGTCCGGCCGGACCCGCTCCCCCGACCGGAGCGAGTTCGCGGCGTACCTGCGCGCCTACGCCGAGCGCTTCGACCTGCCCGTCCGGACCGGGGTGGACGTCCACCTGCTGCGTGGGCAGGACGGCGCGTTCGTGGCGGAGACCTCGCAGGGCGCCGTCCGCGCCGCGCACGTCGTCGTGGCGACCGGGCCCTTCCAGCGGCCGCACGTGCCGGAGGCGGCGGACGCGCTCGCGCCCGAGGTCGTCCAGCTGCACTCCTACGGCTACAGGTCGCCGGCGCAGCTGCCGGCGGGGGACGTCCTCGTCGTCGGCGGCGGGAACTCGGCCGCGCAGCTCGCCGTGGAGCTGGCCGCCACGCACTGGGTGACGGTCGCGAGCCCGGGACCCCCGTGGTACCTGCCCGTGTCGCTGCTCGGGGTCGACCTGTACTGGTGGACGTGGCTGACCGGTGTCCTGGACGCGCGCAGCGACAGCCGGGTCGCGCGGTACGTCCAGCGCCGCGGCGACGCCGTCGTCGGCACGGAGCTGCGCGAGCTGGTCCGGGCGGGGACCGTCCGGCTGCTGCCGCACCGCGTCACCGGCGCGCACGGGCGGTGCGTCCGGCTGGCGGACGGCAGCGCGCTCGCCGTGTCGTCGGTGCTGTGGTGCACGGGCTTCCGCCCGGACACGGACTGGATCGACGTCCCGGGGGCGCTCGACGCGGACGGCGCGCCGGTGCACGAGGCCGGTGCGTCACCGGTGCCGGGACTGCACTGGATGGGCCTGCCGTGGCAGACGAGGCTGAACAGCTCGATCATCCACGGCACCGACGGGGACGCCCACGCGCTGGCGCGCCGCGTCCGCGCGCGGCAGGCCGGCACGGTCGACCCCCTCCGCTCCACCCGTCGCCCGCGCGGATGAGCCGGCGGGGCCCGATCGGGCGAGCTGGGCTCAGCCGCCCCCCGCCCCGGACCCCTCCGGAC
>JALYMN010000476.1 GCA_030773675.1 Actinomycetota bacterium | reverse complement strand
GTCCGGCGGCGCTGCGGCGCTGCGCCCGCCCGGCCCTTTGCGCGGCCCGCAGGACCTCCGCCACCCGCTGGAGCCGTCGTGACCCCGGAGCAGGCGGCCGAGCGCGCGGCCGAGCTGCTGCCGACCGCGCGCACCTCCGTCCTGTTCGGCCGCGCGACGGTCGAGGTGGCCCGGGAGGAGTGGGCGGCCGCGGCGGCCGCGCTGCGCGACGACGCGCGCCTCGCGGCGTCCTGCTTCGACCTGCTCACCGCGGTCGACCACCGTGACGAGGGGTTCGAGGTGGTGCTCCACCTGTGGTCGCTCGCCGCGCGCACGTCGGTGCTGCTGTCGACCCGCTGCCCGCGCGACGACGCGTGGGTGCCCTCCCTCGCCGACGTGTTCGCCGGCGCCGACTGGCACGAGCGCGAGACCGCGGAGATGTTCGGGCTCGCCTTCGAAGGCCACCCCGGGCTCGCGCCCCTGCTCCTGCCGCCGGGGTTCGTGGGCACCCCGCTGCGCAAGGACTTCGTGCTGGCGTCCCGGGTCGCGAAGCCGTGGCCGGGCCTCGAGGACGCGGGCGAGACGCAGCCCGCCCGGGGACGCCGGCGCGTGCAGCCGCCCGGCGTGCCCCGGCCCGGCACCTGGACGACGGGAGACCCGGCGTGACCCCCGACGAGGGCCCGGTCCCACCGGCCGAGCGGTACCCGGAGCAGGACCCGGCGCTGGCGCCCCGCAGCCGCGGCGTGGTGGCGCTGCTCGAGGAGAACTGCACGGCCTGCATGCTCTGCGTGCGCGAGTGCCCGGTGTGGTGCATCGAGATCGGCTCGCACAGCGAGCCCGTGCCGCCGGCCTCGCCGGGAGGGCGCCCGCGCAGCCGCAACGTCCTCGACCGCTTCGACATCGACTACTCGCTGTGCATGTACTGCGGGATCTGCGTCGAGGTGTGCCCGTTCGACGCCCTGTTCTGGTCGCCGCACTTCGCGTACGCCGAGGGCGACGTCGGAAGCCTGACCCACGAGCGCGACCGGCTGCGGGAGTGGATGTGGACGGTCCCGGCCCCGCCGCCGCTCGACCCGGACGCCGAGCCTGCGGCCGAGCAGCGCGCCGCCGGCGAGGGCTGAGCGTCGTCGCGTCCCGGCGACCGCCTGACGCCTTGCCGCCAGCCGCCAGCCACCAGCCACCAGCCGCCAGCCGGCGGCCGTCAGCGACCTCCCCGGAATGCCGACGCACAGGACCCACGGCACCTCCGGGTCGTGCCTCGCCGGCGCGGTGCGACCACGAGGTGCCAGCGGTGGCGTCGCGCGAGGCCGGCGGCACCTCCGGGTCGTGGACGCCCCGTCCCGCGCCCGGCGCCGGGCGACTACGAAGGGGGACTGCTCCTACCGGTAGTTCGTGAACTGCAGCGCGAACTCGAGGTCCTTGCCCTTGAGCAGCGCGATGACGGCCTGCAGGTCGTCCTTCTTCTTCGCACTCACACGCAGCTGGTCGCCCTGGATCTGCGGCTGCACGCCCTTCGGCCCCTCGTCGCGGATGATCTTCGCGACCTTCTTGGCGTCGTCCTGCTTGATGCCCTCGTTGACGGACGCGGTGAGCCGGTACTCCTTGCCGCTCTGCTGCGGCTCCCCGGCGTCCAGGGTCTTGAGCGAGATCGACCGCTTGACCAGCTTCTCCTTGAAGACGTCGAGCAGGGCCTTCACCCGCTCCTCGCTACCGGCTCTGAGGACGATGCCGTCACCCGACCAGGCGATCTCGGCCCCCGTGCCCTTGAAGTCGTAGCGGGTGCTGGCCTCCTTCGCCGTCTGGTTCAGAGCGTTGTCGACCTCCTGCCGGTCGACCTTGCTGACGATGTCGAACGACGGGTCGGCCACGCGCGCCTCCTTGCTATCGTGCTCCGCGCGCTCGCCGGGCCACCCGGCAGGGCAGCACCTGGGCGGGTTGCCCGAGCGGTCAAAGGGAGCAGACTGTAAATCTGTCGGCACAGCCTACGAAGGTTCGAACCCTTCACCCGCCACCAGGTCGACGACGGCCCTCGAGCAGCGCGAGCGACTGCCCGAGGGCCGTCCTGCGTCCGGCCTGACCCGGCGGTCCGGCTCTAGCAGCCGTCCCGCTTCGCCAGCCCCCGCGGGAGGTTCCGCCCCTCGTCCCGCAGCGACCGGGGTTGCCCCGCGGGCCGCAGCCCGGGCGGGCAACGCTCGTTCCGCGAGCTGAGCGGCCCGACGTCCGTGCCGCGGCCGGTCTGCACGGGCGTAACCTCCTCCTCCTGCTCCTCCGGAGCAGGCGCGGCGGGCGGTGCCGGCGAGCGCTCGTCCACCGGCGCGGGGCGCGGAGCCGGGGCGACATCGACCCGCTCGGGCTCCTGCACCGGCGCGGGGCGCGGACCCGGCGCGACCGGGACCGGCCGTGGCCGTGGGACCTCGACGTCGTCCTCGACCGCGCTCCGCGGAGCCGTCGGACGCGAGGGGGAGCGCGTGGCCGTCGCCGACGGGGACGGCGAGCGCGTCGTCCGCGGCCCCGCCACGGCGGTCGGCGACGGGCTGCGGGTCGTGCG
>JALYMN010000475.1 GCA_030773675.1 Actinomycetota bacterium | reverse complement strand
CCCGCCCTGCTGCTGCTCGACGAGCCCCTCGCCGCGCTCGACGCCGGCACGCGCGCCGCGGTGCGTGGCGACCTGCGCCGGCACCTCGCCGCGTTCCCGGGCCCCGCCCTGCTCGTCACGCACGACCCGCTCGAGGCGATGACGCTCGCCGACCGGCTCGTCGTCCTCGAGCGCGGCCGGGTGGTCCAGTCCGGCTCGCCGGCGGACGTCGCCCGCCGTCCGCGCACCGGCTACGTCGGCCAGCTCGTCGGGCTGAACGTGTACCGGGGCGCGGCTGCCGACGGCGCGCTGGCCGTGGACGGCGGCGGGACGGTCCGGT
The DNA here is from genome assembly GCA_030773675.1 of Actinomycetota bacterium. The sequence continues at coordinate 2,824 of JALYMN010000475.1, read as the reverse complement.
TCGCGGGCACGGCCACCGGGAGGGGGGCAGCGGCCGTGCGGCCGAGCGCGGTGACCCTGCACGTCGCGCCGCCGTCCGTGTCCAGCTTGCGCAACGTGTGGTCGGGCTTGCTCGAGACGCTCGAGCCGTTCGGCGACCGGGTCCGCGCGACCGTGCGGGCCGAGCTGCCCCTGCTCGTCGACGTCACCGTCGCCGCCGTCGCCGAGCTGCGGCTCGAGCCCGGCGCGACGGTCTGGGCGAGCGTCGAGGCGACCGACGTCGACGTCTACCCCGAGGAGTAGGCACAGCCACGGGCCCGCAGGCGGGCAGGTACGAGCGGGCGACAGGAGTCGAACCCGCGTAGCCAATCTGGAAGGCTGGTTGCTGCGAACAGCAGCGCCGCAGGTCAGAGCGGTCCGTCAGGTCCGACAGAAGCCGCCGTGACCTCGCCATGACCTGAGCGCTTCGGGAGCGCCTGCGTGCGGGGCGCATCGGGACCACCTCGGTCCCGTGGTGAGGGCGTCCAGCAACCGAGGCTGGAGGTCGACGGGCTGGAGCAGTCGATCCGCAGCGGCGGTGCGTGTCGCTTCCAGAGGACGACATCGGGCGGGCGTCACGAGAGGCCGAGCGCCCGGGCCGCGTGCGTATCGAGCTGGACCACGGCGAGCACGGCTCCACTTCCTGCCGGACCCCACCCTCCCGACTCACCCCGACTCACCCCGTGGGAAGTCGGGGTGACTCACCAGGACGACGCCCCCCGCGACCTACGGGGACCCGCGTGCCGCCGGCGCGCAGGTCCGTCGGCAGCTTCGCCCCGAGGCGGTGATCCGCTGGGGCCGTCCGCTGCGCGCGGCGAGCTGCGGCTGGTCCGCGGCGCCTCGCAATTCGTCGCCCGCGGGCGTGGAGTCAAGGGCAGGCAAGGCGGTGCGCGTGGCCTTCGTGCTTGAAGCGCGGCTACTTCTTCTCGCAGGCGATGTCGTCGCCGTCGCGGTCGCTGCCGCTGTTCGCCTCGTACAGCGCCGCGGACCGCTCGAAGGTTGTGACCGGGCTGCGAGAGGTCTGGTCCACAGCACCGGGCTGGCCGACGCCGTGCGGGTAGACGGTGCGCATCTCCGTGCAGTTGTCGAAGGTCCGAGCCCCGACGGGCGCTGCCGCTGCGGCGGCCTGGGCGGCAGCCGCCGCTGCTGCACGCTTCGTCGCTGCTGCCTCCGCGGCTGCGGCGCGCTTGGCGGCGGCCTGCTTGGCCGCGGCTTCTGCCGCACGCTTCGCAGCGGCCCGCTCCGCGGCAGCGTCGGCGGCCCGCTTGGCCGCCGCGCGCTGGGCAGCGGCCTTCTTGGCGGCGGCAGCGTCTGCGGCACGCTTGGCGGCGGCTTGCTCGGCGGCCAGGTCGGCGGCCTGCTTGTCAGCGACATCGGCCGCGGCTGGTTGGGCGGCGGCGTCAGCGACAACCACCACCGAAGCGTTGTCAGGGGCCGCGACCGGGCGCGAGTTCTTCGTACTTGCCGCTGGCTGAACTTCCTGCTCCGGACTCATCTCCCCGATCACGCCCAGAACGAAGAACAGCGCCAGAGGAAGCAGGTAACGCTTCTTCTTGTACCACCGGCGTCGGGGACGGAAGCCAGGGACCGGAAGCGCCATAGCAGGACCGTAGGCCGAGGGCTTCGCCCATGTCGGGCGTTTCCCGCAACTGCCTCCGGTCGGCCGACAGCACTGCTCTTGCCGTCGCCGACGTCGTGGGCGGGTGCCAGGTGAGCAGCGCACGGCACGGCGGCCCCGGCTGGCCGACCCCGTGGCGGCTCACTGGCGGCGAGCAGCGGGCGGCCCGAGCCGAGTGCCGCCGCGGTGGACGCCGAGCCGCTGCTGCGCGCCCTGGCCGACGCGCTCGAACGAACAGCGCCCGCCCTGCCTCGCCGCCCCTCAGCTCTGGACCAGCACCCCGGCAGAGCGAGCGAGCACGTGAGCCGACTGGAGCGCCGCCACGCCGAGTACGCCGAGGCCGACGCCCTCGCGCGAGCGCGACGCCCGGCTCGTCCGCGCGCACCACGCGGTCGAGGCCCGGCTGCTGGTCGAGGTCCGCGTCGCCGAGCAGGCGTTCACCGCCGCGGGGGCCGACGGCGACTTGAGCGCGGCCTTCCGGGCGTGGACGGCGCTGCGGGCCGCCCGGCCGCCCGCCCGACGCTGCGCGACGCCGTGCGCACGTCCGAGGACAACGCCGTCACCGGCCTGCCGCTGGTCGGCCCCGAGATGCTGCGCTACGACGCCTCGACGTTCCTGGAGCGGGTGCAAGGCCGAGGGCAACCGCCTCGCCGCCGAGCGCGGCCACGAGCACGGGCTGCGCCTGGTCGAGCAGGGCCGCAACGGCGAGGTGGCGGCGTGACCACCGATGCGCTCGACCCTGGCCCGGACGGGATGAACCCCACCTCCCGAGAAACGCCGACGGCACCCTCGACACCGCGCGGATGCCGGGGGCACCCGGCACCTGCACGAGCCCACCGGCCCGGCGGGCTCCTGCTGGCCGACGTGGAGCACCGGACCGGACGGGCGGCGCCCCTCGCAGGTCGCGGCGCTGCCGCCCCGCACGAGACCAGCCGCGCCCGGCGTCGACGCCACCCCGCCGCCTCGCCACGCGGGCCGCCGGGGACCGAAGGAGGGCGAGCGCAGGCGCATCCTGGCCCGCGCAGACACCGCTCCTGCGCCGGGCGCGCCGCTTGCGGGTGATGCACCTACCGTCGCAGACGGTGCGGGTGCCGCCCGATCGCCGCACCTACAGGTTGTCCACGAGCAGCGCCTGCGCTGCAAAGCCGATGCCGCCGAGGAGGAAGAACACACCCACGGCTCGCAGGAG
>JALYMN010000474.1 GCA_030773675.1 Actinomycetota bacterium | reverse complement strand
CGCCGGGCCGGCTGCTGCGGCTGCCGGCGGCGCGGCTCGAGCAGCTGGCCGGGGCCGACGACGCCCACCTGGCCCTGCAGGCGCGCACCGCGCTGGCGCTCGGCGCCACCGAGCTGCTCCTGCTCGGCCTGGTCGCGCACGACGTGCTCGTCGGTGTCGTCACCCTCGGCAGGCGGGAGCCGTTCGACGACGACGTCGTCGCCGAGCTCGCGGACGTCGCGCTGCACGTCGGGCTCGCCCTCCGTGCCGTCGGGCTGCTCACCGTCCACCGGGCGGTCGCGACCGCCATGCAGACCAGCCTGCTGCCCCCCGTGCCCGTCGTGCCCGGGCTGCAGCTCGCCGCCCGCTACTCCCCCGCCACCACCGGCCTCGCCGTCGGCGGCGACTGGTACGACGCGTTCCCCACCGCGGGAGGCGACGCGCTCGTCGTCGTCGTCGGCGACGTCCGCGGGCACGACCTGCCCGGCCGCCCGGATGGCAGACACCCGCAACCTCCTGCGCGCGTACGCCGTCGACCGCGACGAGCCGCCGTCCGCGCTCGTCGCCCGCCTGGACCGGGCCGGCACGGCGCTCAGCCTGGACCTCGCGGCCACGCTCGTCGTCGGCCGGCTGTCCCGCGCCGACGCCGGGGCCTGGCGGCTGCTGTGGAGCAACGCCGGCCACCTGCCTCCGCTGCTGCTGTCCGCCGGGCGCCCCCGGCTGCTCGAGACCGAGCCCGAGCTCATGCTCGGGGTCCGGGACGACACCGACCGCTCCGACAGCGCCGTCGTCCTGCTGCCCGGCGACACCCTCGTCCTCTACACCGACGGCCTGGTCGAGCGCCGGGACCGGCCGCTCGACGAGCGCCTGGACCTGCTCACCGCGACCGCGCAGCGCGCCGCGGCGGCGTCGCCGGACGTCCTCGCCGAGCGGCTGCTCGGGCTGGCGCCGGGCGCTCAGGACGACGTCGCGCTCCTCGTCGTCCAGGTGACCGGAGCGGACTGACCGATCGCCCGCCGCCTCCGCCCGGCCGCACGGCACAGTGGGCGCTCGCCGACCGGAGGACCCCGATGCCCGACAGCACGACCGCGGACAGGCTGCGCGCCGGCGCCGTGCACGCCTACACCGCCTCCGGGGCGGTGTTCGGGCTGCTGTTCGTCCTCGCGGCCGTGGACGGCGAGGTGCGCACCGCCTTCTGGTGGATGTGCGCTGCCCTGTTCGTGGACGGCACCGACGGGCTGCTCGCCCGGCGGTTCGAGGTCAAGCGGCACCTGCCCGGCTTCGACGGGGCGCTGCTCGACAACATCATCGACTACCTGACCTACGTCTTCGCGCCTGTCGTGCTGCTCCGCGTCGCCGGCTACCTGCCGGAGGGGGCCGCCGGGCTGGCGGTCGCCGCCGTCCCGCTGCTGGCCTCCTGCTACCAGTTCTGCCGCACGGACGCGAAGACCGAGGACCACAGCTTCACCGGCTTCCCCAGCTACTGGAACGTCGTGGCGCTCTACGCGGTGGCGCTCGACCTGACCCCCGCCGCGGTCACCGCGGTCCTCGTCGTCTGCGCGCTGCTGGTGCCGGTGCCGGTCGGCTACCTCTACCCCTCACGCACGGCGTTCCTGCCGCGGGCGAACATGGCGCTGGCCCTGCTGTGGGGGGTGTCGGTGCTGGCGCTGGTGGCCGGGCTGCCCGACCCGCCGCGGCTGCTGACCCTGCTGTCCCTGCTGTACATCGCCTACTACGTCGGGGTGAGCGTCGTGCTCACCCTGCGAAAGGGCCGGGCGCGCGCCGTCGCCGGGGCCTAGATTGCGCAGGTGGTCCTGCCACTGTCCGCCGCGCTCGCGGCCGCGGTCGCCTTCGGCGTCGCGGCGGTGCTGCAGGCGCTCGCGGTGGTCCGCGCGGGCGCCCCGGCCGACGGCGTCGACCCGCGCCTGCTGCTGCGGCTGCTGCGCGAGGGGCCGTTCGTCGTCGCCCTCGCGCTCAACGGTCTGGGCTTCGCGCTGCACGTGGTCGCGCTGCAGTCGCTGCCGCTGTTCCTCGTCCAGGTCGCCCTGGCCGGCAGCGTCGCGGTGACCGCGGTGCTGGCCGTGGGGGTGCTGCACACGCCGCTCGTCCCGCGGCACTGGGTCGCGGTCGCCGCGGTCTGCGCCGGGCTGGTCCTGCTGGCGGCCGCGGCCGAGGCGAGCCC
>JALYMN010000473.1 GCA_030773675.1 Actinomycetota bacterium | reverse complement strand
GTCGTGGGCTTGAGCGCGGCGAGCGCCGGCAGGTCGGGGGCCGCGGCGAGGGCGGCGAGCGCCTCGTCGCGGGCGGCGCCGAGGGCGTCCGGGGACAGCAGGTGGTGCGGCGGGTTCTGCACGGGTCCTCCGGGTCGAGGGATCGGGGCAGTCTGCCCGACTCCCCGGGGGACGACGGGCGCGACGACGGGGCGCCCGCCGGGCCCGGACGGGTCCTAGACCTCGTAGGGGGGTCGGCCGGCGGGCAGCACGACGCGGAACAGTGCTCCGCCGCCCTCGGCGCGCTCGACGCCGATGGTGCCGCCGTGCGCCTCGATGAGGCCCTTGACGATGTAGAGCCCGAGGCCGGTGCCGCCGCGGGTGCCGCCGCGCCAGAATCGGGTGAACACCCGCGCCGCGACCTCCTCGGGGACGCCGGGACCCTCGTCGGCGACGACGATCTCGGTGCCGCTCGTGCCGTCGACCCGGTGCGGGCGGACGGTGACGGTGACCGTGCCGGCGCCGTGGCGCAGCGCGTTCTCCACGAGGTTGGCGACCACCTGCTCGATCTTGTCGGCGTCGGCCCAGGTCTCGGGCAGGCCGTCCTCGACCTGGACGACGAACCGGCTCTCCGGCTCGCCCGCGGCGACCCGCCCGGCGACGGCCCTGCGCACCGTGGCGGCGACGTCGACGACCTGGGTGCGCATCTCGAGCCGGCCGGCGTCGATGCGGCTGACGTCGAGGAGTTCGGCGAGCAGGCGGGTGACGCGGTCGGCGTCGGCGTTGACGGTCTCGAGCATGAGCTTCTTGTGCTCGTCGGTGAAGCGCTCCCACTTGGCGAGCAGCGTGGCGGTGAAGCCCTTGACGCTGGTCAGCGGTGAGCGCAGCTCGTGCGCCACGGTCGAGACCAGGTCGGCCCGCGTGCGGTCGGTGCGCTCGCGCGCGCGGTCGTCGCGCAGCACGACCACCACGCGGACGAGTCGCCGCTGGGCGTCGCGGACGTAGGCGGCCGTGACAAGCAGGTCTCGGCCGTCGGGCAGCTGCAGCTTGCGCTCCGGCTGGCGGGTGCGGGTCGCGAGCCCGCCGTACGGGTCGATGCAGGCCCACCAGTCGCGGCCCTGGTCGTCGGCGAACGGCAGAACCTCGGCGAGGCTCCGGCCGACGGCCGCGTCGGCGGGTGTGCGCAGCAGCCGGACGGCAGCGGGGTTGACGAGCACGACCGTGCCGGTCTCGTCGGCGACGACGACACCGTCGGGCAGCTCGTCGTACGCCGTCTTGTCCTGCACCGTCGTCCCCCTGTCCGCTGCGACGGTCGAGGCGCCACTGTAGGGCGAATCAGGACATCTTCGGCACCGCTTTCCTGCCGGGCCGGGTCCGGCGGGTTCACCGGCGGGCGCGGGCCGAGGCGTACAGGCACACGGCGGCCGCGCTCGCGAGGTTCAGCGACTCGGCACGGCCGTGCAGCGGGACGCGCACCTGGCGGTCGGCGGCGGCGAGCGACGCGGGCGGCAGTCCGCCCGCCTCGTTGCCGAACAGCCACGCCGTCGGGGCCGCGAGGACTCCGCCGTCGGCCAGGTCGTCGAGGTCGTCCTCGCCCTGCCCGCTGGTCGCCAGCACCTGCAGCCCCGCGGCGCGCGCCGCGGCGAGGACGTCGTCCAGCGGCACGCCGGCCACGACGGGCAGGTGCCAGAGGCTGCCCGCGGTCGCGCGCACGCACTTGCCGTTGTAGGCGTCGACCGAGCCGGCGGTCAGCACCACCGCGTCGGCGCCGGCGGCGTCGGCGGTGCGCAGGACCGTGCCGGCGTTGCCCGGGTCGGCGACCTCGTGCAGCACCGCCACGAGCCCCGGCCGGGCGAGCGCCTCGTCGAGCGGGACGTCGAGCAGCGCAGCGACCCCGAGCAAGCCCTGCGGGGTCACGGTCTCGCCCATCGCGGCGAGCACCGGCGCGGCGACCTCGACCACGGGGACGCCGGCGGCCCGTGCGGCCTTCACCAGCTCGGGGCTGCGCCCGGGCTCGGCGTACAGCTCGAGCAGGCCGCCCTCGGCGAGCGCCTCCCGCACGGCCTGCGGCCCCTCGATGA
>JALYMN010000472.1 GCA_030773675.1 Actinomycetota bacterium | reverse complement strand
GTGCTGAGGACGTCGGGGTCGCGCGTCCTCGACGGCCGCGACCTCGACGAGGTGCAGGCGCTGCTGGCCCGCGACCCGGTCGCCGACTGCTTCGTGGCCTCGCGGGTCGAGCAGTCCGGCCTCGACGCCTGGCGCCTCGGCGCGGAGCTCTGGGGGTACGGCGAGCGCGGCCGGCTGTCCGCGGTCTGCTACTCGGGCGCGAACCTCGTGCCGTGCCAGGCCGGGCCGGACGCCGTCCGGGCGTTCGCCGAGCGGGCGCGCCGCCAGGGCCGCCGGTGCTCGTCCATCGTCGGCCGCAGCGAGGCGGTCGACCTGCTCTGGCGGCTGCTGCAACCGTCCTGGGCCCGCGCCCGCGACGTCCGGACGGCGCAGCCGCTGCTCGCCCTCGACGGCCCGCCCGCGGTGGCGTCCGATCCCGCGGTGCGCCGCGTGCGGCCGGACGAGCTCGACGTCCTGCTGCCGGCCTGCGTCGCGATGTTCACCGAGGAGATCGGCGTCTCGCCGAGCGACGGGGACGGCGGCGCGCTCTACCGGGCCCGGGTGCAGGAGCTCCTCGCGCAGGGCCGGGCGTGGGCGCGCATCGAGGGCGGCGCGGTGCTGTTCAAGGCCGAGGTGGGCGCGGCCACCCGGACCGTCGCCCAGGTGCAGGGGGTCTGGGTGCACCCGGCGCTGCGCGGTCGCGGGCTGTCGGTCAGCGGGATGGCCGCGGTCGTCGAGCAGGCCCGCGCGACGGTCGCGCCCGTCGTCAGCCTCTACGTCAACGACTACAACACCGCGGCCCGGCGGGCCTACGCACGCGTCGGGTTCACCGAGGTCGGCCGCTTCACCAGCGTGCTGTTCTGACCGGCTGACAGCGCCGTCTCCACCAGCTCGACGAACGCACGGTTGGGCACGAACGAGCCCCGGGCGGTGGCGGCGAGCCGCCCGTCGGGGGTGAGCACCCGCGCCTCCGCCACGATCCGCTGCCGGCCGGCGTGCACGACCGACCCCTCCACCCGGTGCAGCCGCCCCACGACGGCCGGACGGAGGTAGGTGACGTCGAGGTCCAGCGTGAGCATCGGCACGAACCGCTCGCCCGCGCTCGCGGCGGCGATGCCCGCCGCCTCGTCGCAGACCAGTGCGGTGTAGCCGCCGTGCACGCCGCCGGAGAGGTTGGCGAGCGCCGGCGTCGGCGTCCAGTGCATGACCAGCTCGCCGGGGCCGGGCACCTCGGCCACGCGGTTGCCCGTGTGGTCGGCGTGCGCCCCGGCCGGTACCTCGCCGGTCACCCAGGCGCGCAGGAAGCCGACGGCGTCGGTGCGGCTCCACAGCTCGGCGGTCGCGCCGGTCAGCGGCACGCGGGGCTCGGCGCGGGGCGGCAGCGGCATGGCGGGGGACGGTACCTGCGCGTCCGGACAGTCCTGCCCCACGGCGGCCGCCGCGGCGCCGGTCCTGTCGCTGCCGTGTGGTTGCCTGCCGTGGACCAGGACTCGCGGAGGGACGCACCACCATGCAGCTGAAGCCAGGCACCTCGTGGGACGACGTCTACGGTCGCGCCCGGGCGGCCGCCCCGGAGGCGTTCGAAGCCGACCGCATCCTCAACCTGCACGGCGGCGAGTGGCGGCGCAGCGGCACGGCCGGCGAGCACGTCACGCCGGTCGACGGCAGCGCGATCCAGGGGCCGCCGCGCATCGACCACGATGACGCGGTCGAGGCGGTCCGGCACGCGCACGCCGAGCACGACGAGTGGACCCGCGTCGACCTCGACGAGCGCAAGCGGCGCGTGGCCGCCGCCGTCGCGGAGATGCGCGAGCACCGCGACACGCTCGCGCTGCTGCTCGTCTGGGAGATCGGCAAGCCGTGGAAGCTCGCCTGCAACGACGTCGACCGCGCGCTCGACGGCGTCGACTGGTACCTCGGCGAGATCGACCGGCAGCTGCAGGGCCGCGGCCCGCTGCCCGGACCGGTCAGCAACATCGCCTCGTGGAACTACCCGATGTCGGTGCAGGTCCACGCCGAGCTCGTGCAGTGCCTGGCCGGCAACGGGGTGGTCGCGAAGACCCCGTCGCAGGGCGGCTTCCACTGCCTCACGCTGGCGCACGCGATCATGAAGCGGGCCGGCCTGCCGGTCACCCTGCTGTCCGGGGTCGGAGCCGCCCTCGGCGACGCGCTGATCAGCAGCCCCGAGATCGGCGCGCTCGCCTTCGTCGGCGGGCGGGCGAACGGCCGCAAGGCGGCGACCACGCTCGCCGACACCGGCAAGCGGCACCTGCTCGAGCAGGAGGGCCTCAACGTCTGGGGCGTCTGGGACTTCTCCGACTGGGACACCCTCGCCGCCCACCTGACCAAGGGTTTCGAGTACGCCAAGCAGCGCTGCACCGCCTACCCCCGGTACGCCGTGCAGCGCGAGCTGTTGCCGGCGTTCCTCGAGATGTACCTGCCGGTCGTCAAGGGGCTGCGCTTCGGCCACCCGCTGGCCGTGGCCTCGCCCGAGGAGGACCTCCCGGACCTGCACTTCGGGCCGGTGATCCACGCAACCAAGGCGGCCGAGCTCGTCGAGCACTTCGACGCCGCCGTCGCCGGCCACGGCATCCCGCTCTACCGCGGCTCGCTCGCGCAGGGTCGCTTCCTCGACGGCCAGGACACCAGCGCCTACGTCGCGCCCGCCTGCGTGCTCGAGCCGCCGCCGTCGTGGGCGCTGCGCCACGCCGAGCCGTTCGGACCGCTCGACTCCATCGTGCTCGTCGACAGCGAGGCCGAGCTGCTCGCCGCGATGAACGCGTCCAACGGCTGCCTGGTCGCCTCGGTCGCCACCGACGACCTGGACTTCGGCGCCCGGATCGCCGAGGAGCTGCAGTCGTTCAAGGTCGGCATCAACAAGCCGCGCAGCCGGGGCGACCGCGAGGAGGTCTTCGGCGGCAAGGGCGCGTCGTGGAAGGGCGCCTTCGTCGGTGGCGACCTGCTCGTGCAGGCCGTCACCGAGGGGCCGGGGCAGGTCTACGGCAATTTCCCGTCGTACTCGCTCTACCCCGAGAAGGTCTGACCGCGCGGCCCCGCTGGTGCGCGATGAGGATGCGGCACGCGGGCGTGTCGCGACCGCGGGTGCGCACCGGCGGCGCCAGGTCGACGTGCCGGCCCGGGACGGGTCACCGAGCGCTGCCCAGGCCGCGCAGGACGAGGTCGACCCGGCGTCCCTCGACCTCGACGTCGTCGGCGAGCTCACGGCCGAGCTCGGCGACCCCGGCCACGCCGCGAGCGCCGGACTCGCACAGCGCGCGGGCCAGGCGCCCCTTGGTCCACTTGTTGTCGTGGCTGACCGTCGTGCGCCGGCCGTCGGCCTCGCGCAGCACGCGCACCTGCACGGCGTGCGGCGCGCGGGCGAGCGCGCCGTACGCGCCCGAGCGGAGGTCGACGACGAAGCGCTCGGCGGCGAGCAGTGGTTCGACGACCGGCCGCCACAGCGCGGCGAGGCCCCCGGCGCCGGGCAGCACGGTGCCGCCCGACAGCCGGTACGCCGGCACCCGGTCGCGCGGCCGCAGCAGGCCGAACAGCGCGGACGCCACGACGAGCGAGCGGTCGGCCCGGCGGCGCGCCGGCCCGGGCAGCGTGGCGTAGCCGAGGGTGTCGTAGACGACGCCGGTGTAGCGGGCGAGTGCCGGCAGAGTGGGCGCGCCGGCCAGGTCGGCGTCCGGGGCAGCCTGCTCCGCGGAGCAGCGCAGCGCCGCCTGCAGCTGGGCGGGCCGGTGCCGGGCGAGGTCCTGCACGGTGTCGACGAGGTGCCGGCGCACGGCGGACAGCTCCGGGAACGAGAGCGCGTTCAAGTCCAGCGGGGGGCCGCTCCCGCCGGCCGCCTTGCCCTCGGACGGCGGGAGCAGCACGAGCACCGGCGGGACGGTAATGGGGGCGGTCCTGTCGGAGGGCGCCGTTAGGCTCGCCCACCTGCTCCAGCAGCCCCGCACCCCGTCGAGGAGGACCTCGTGCTCCGCATGTCCACCCTGTTCCTGCGCACCCTGCGTGAGGACCCGGCGGACGCGGAGGTGCCGAGCCACCGGCTGCTGGTGCGGGCCGGCTACGTGCGCCGCGTCGGGGCGGGCATCTGGTCGTGGCTGCCGCTCGGCGTCCGGGTGCTGGACAAGGTCGCTCGCGTCGTGCGCGAGGAGATGGACCGGATCGGCGCGCAGGAGGTCATCCTCCCGGCGCTGCTGCCGCGCGAGCCCTACGAGGCGACGAACCGGTGGACCGAGTACGGCCCGAACCTGTTCCGGCTGCAGGACCGGCGCGGTGGCGACTACCTGCTCGGGCCCACCCACGAGGAGATGTTCACCCTCATGGTCAAGGGTGAGTACAGCTCCTACAAGGACCTGCCGCTGACGCTGTACCAGGTGCAGACGAAGTACCGCGACGAGGCGCGTCCGCGCGCCGGCATCCTGCGCGGCCGCGAATTTGTGATGAAGGACAGCTACAGCTTCGACCTCGACGAGGCCGGGCTGCAGAAGAGCTACGACGACCACCGCGCGGCGTACGTGCGGATCTTCGACCGGCTCGGCATGGACTACCGCATCGTGTCGGCGGTCAGCGGCGCCATGGGCGGCAGCGCGAGCGAGGAGTTCCTCGCCCTGGCGCCGACGGGGGAGGACACGTTCGTCTCCTGCACGAGCTGCGACTACGCGGCCAACACCGAGGCCGTGCAGGTCCGCGTGCCGGAGCCGCAGGACCCGTCGGCCGCGCCGCCCGTGGAGGTCGTCGACACGCCCGACACGCCGTCCATCGAGACGCTCGTGGCCTCGCTGCGCGGGCTCGGGCACGACCTCGGGCCCGAGCGGACGCTCAAGAACGTCGTCGTCACCCTGCTGCTCCCCGACGGACGCCGCGAGCCGCTGGTCGTCGGGGTGCCCGGCGACCGCGAGGTCGACCTCAAGCGGCTCGAGGCCAACGTCGCGCCCGCGGAGGTGCTGCCCTTCGAGGCGGCCGACTTCGCCCGGCACCCGCAGCTCGTGCGCGGCTACATCGGCCCGCAGGGCCTCGACGGGGTGCGCTACGTCGTCGACCCGCTCGTCGTGCCCGGCAGCTCGTGGGCGACGGGCGCCAACGTCGAGGGCAAGCACGCCGTGTCGGTGACGTCGGGGCGCGACTTCGAGCCGGCCGGCGTGGTGCCCGCGGCCGAGGTCCGCGAGGGCGACCCGTGCCCGCGCTGCGGCGCGCCGTTCCGGATCGACCGAGGCATCGAGATCGGCCACATCTTCCAGCTCGGGCGCAAGTACACCGACGCGTTCGCGCTCGACGTGCTCGGGCCCGACAGCAAGCCGGTGCGCGTGACGATGGGCTCCTACGGCATCGGCGTGTCCCGCGCGGTGGCGGCGGTCGTGGAGCAGTCCTACGACGAGAAGGGGCTGGTCTGGCCGCGCGCGGTGACGCCGGTCGACGTCCACGTCGTCGCGGTGGGCAAGGGCGAGCAGGGGCCGGTCGCCGAGCGGCTGGCCGGTGAGCTGGAGCAGGCCGGGCTCGACGTGCTGCTCGACGACCGGGGCGGCTCGCCCGGGGTGGCGTTCAAGGACGCCGAGCTGCTCGGCGTCCCCACCGTGCTCGTCGTCGGCAAGGGCCTGGTCGGCGGCACCGTCGAGCTGCGCGACCGGGCGCAGGGCAGCACGACCAGCGTGCCGGTCGAGGAGGCGGTCGCCGCCGTCGTCGCGCAGGTGCGCGGCTGACCCCCGGGGTGCGCCTGCTGCAGGCTCAGGGTGTCCCGCACGTGCTGCGCGAGGCCGTCGCCGCCCCGCTCGGCGTGGAGCCCGAGCGGATGCTCAAGACACTGCTCGTCGAGGCGGCGCTGCACCTCGACGGGGCCCGGCTGTGGGAGTGCGCCCCGGCGTACGGCAGCACGTGGCACGGGCTCGGCGCGCTGGCCGACTCGGTCTACGTGTCGCTCTACAAGGGGCTGGGCGCGAACGCCGGCGCGGTGCTGCTCGGCGATGCCGACCTCGTCGCGCAGGCGCGGACCTGGCGGCACCGGCACGGCACGCTGCCGGCGCTGTGGCCGCTGGCGCTCGGCGCCTGCCGCGGGCTGCGCC
>JALYMN010000471.1 GCA_030773675.1 Actinomycetota bacterium | reverse complement strand
GCGCTGGCCCAGCCGGCCAGCCCGCTCGGCGCGGCCACCGCCGCCTACATGAACGCCCTCGTCGCGCAGCTCGCCCAGCACGCCGCCTGCGCCCGGCTGCACGCCTTCGAGCGCCGCCGGCCGCGTTCCTGGAGCCCGCGACCTGCACTCGGCCCTGCTCCTGGACGACGCCCACGTCTTCCGCCCGCTGCCCGAGCTGCGGGCGCTGTTCGCCGAGCGCGGGGTCGCGCCGGGCGACGACCTGGAGGCGCTCTCCTGCCGGGTCGCCGAGCGCAACAGCCTGCTCTGGTTCGCGCTGCACGAGCTGCTCGGGCACCCCTTGCGCGCAACGACGACGGCGGCTGGGCGGAGTACGGCTCGCTCCTGCACGTGCCCGTGGAGCGCGGACAGGGCGGCTGACCCGGCGTGCGGGACCGAGGGCGGGGCGCTGCGCCGTAGCCTGGCCCGGTGCCGCAGCGCCTCCCGCCCGTCGTCCCGCCGGTGGTCTCGCCGCAGTGGCTGGAGGAGCATGCCGGCGAGGTCGTGGTCGCCGACGTGCGCTGGTACCTCGACGGCCGGTCCGGGCGGGCGGCGTACGACGCCGGGCACCTGCCGGGTGCGGTGTTCGTCGACCTGGACCGCTGGCTGTCCGACGCCGGTGCGCCGCCCGAGCGCGGGCGGCACCCGCTGCCGGACCCCGCCGTGTTCGCCGAGGGCATGGCGCGCAGCGGCGTCAGCGACGACACGGTGGTGGTCGGCTACGACGACGCCGGCGGCACCGTCGCGGCCCGGATGGTCTGGATGCTTCGCGCCACCGGGCACCCCGCCGCGCTGCTCGACGGGGGGCTCGACGCCCTCCCCGGCCCGCTGTCGACCGAGCCGGCGACGCCCGGCCGCGGAGACTTCACGCCCCGCGCCTGGCCGGACGACGTCCTCGCCGACCTCGAGACCGCGTGCTCCCCCGACGTCGTCCTGCTCGACGCCCGCGACGCCGACCGCTACCGCGGGGTGCACGAGCCCGTCGACCCGAAGGCCGGCCACGTCCCCGGCGCACGCAACCTGCCGAGCCGCGGCAACGTCGACGAGCGCGGCCGGCTGCTGCCGGTCGAGGCGCTGCGCGCGCGCTTCCGCGAGCAGGGCGTGGACGCGGGCAGCCCCGTCGTCGCCTCCTGCGGCTCCGGTGTGACCGCCTGCCACACCCTGCTGGTCCTGGAGCACGTCGGGCTCGGCGCGGGCCGCCTCTGGCCGGGCTCGTGGTCGGAGTACAGCCACAGCTGCCGCCCGGTGGCCACCGGCGACGCGGCCTCGCCCTGACCGCCCGGCGCGTCCCGCGCAGCGGTCGGGGCAGGCAGACCCCCGCGTCCCCCGTCGTGCGCCTGCTCGTGCTCGCCCTGCTCGCCCTCCTGCCCGCCTGCAGCGTCGCCCCGGACCCCGACGTCGCCGCCCCCGGCACGGCGCCGGCCGCAACGCCGACTGCAACGCCTGACAGCCCCGGGACCCCGCCGGCCGGCTCGCCGGACGACCCGCCGACGACGTCCTCAGGTCCGACCGCAGCGGCCCCCGGCGCTCCGACCGCAGCGGGGTCAGGCAGCCCGGCGGCCGCCGCGTCCCGGGTGCTCGTCGGGCTCGGCGACTCGATCACCCAGGCGTTCCTCGCCTGCGGCGGCCCGGTCGACTGCCCCCGCGCGTCGTGGGCCGGCGGCAGCGACCCGCGCGTCGACAGCCACGCCCTGCGGCTGCGCCGGCTCACCGGCGCACCGGTGCAGGCCCGCACCCTGGCGGTGAGCGGAGCGCGCGTGGAGGACCTGCCGGACCAAGCCCGGCGCGCGGTGGCCGCCCGCGCGGACCTCGTCGCGGTCCTCATCGGCGCCAACGACGCCTGCCGCGGGAGCGTGGCCGAGATGACCCCCGTCGACGTGTTCACCCGCCACGCCGCCGAGGCCCTCGCCGTCCTCGCCCGGGGCCTCCCGCAGGCGCAGGTCCTCGTCCTGAGCATCCCGGACCTCGGCCGCCTGCACCGCCTCGGCCGCGCGCGCCCGGAGGTCCGGGCCACGTGGGAGCGCTACGGCATCTGCCCGGTGCTGCTCGGCGACGCCGCCGACGACGGTCCGGCAGCGACGGCTCGGCGCGCCGCCGTGGAGCGCCGGGTCGCGGCGTACGACGCCGCGTTCACCGCTGCCTGCCGCCGCCACCCCCGGTGCACCGGGGACGGCGGCGCGGTCGCGCGCCACCCGTTCCCGCTGTCGTTCGTCAGCGACGTCGACTTCTTCCACCCGAGCCTCGAGGGGCAGCGCGCGCTGGCGGCGGTGTCCTGGGCCGTGGCGCCCTGGCGGCGCTAGACCTGCGGGCCGGGCTTGACGCGGACGCCGCAGGTCCCGAGGCTCGGCGCGACACCGGGCACGGGGAGGACGACATGGCCGAGACCTTCAACCCCTGGACGGTGGTGCACCTCGTCTTCCACCACCTCGTGGACAGCGGGCTGCACCCCGTGCTCGGCGACCAGGGCGACCCGGCGGTCGCCGCGACCGCGCTGCTGAGGGCGCTGGGGATCGAGCCGGGACGCAACGACGAGAGCGTCACCTCGCCCCAGGTGCAGGACGAGCTGGCCGCGCTGCGCGCCCGCTACCTCGGCGAGTGACCTCGGCCCGAACGGCGGGAGCCGTCAGTCCGGGGGCTCGGACCCGGACAGCGTCGGGTCCGTCGGGATCAGTGCCGCGTCGGTGGCGGGCGCGTCCGCCGTCGTCTCGGGGCTGACCTTCTCCACCGGGTTCTGCTGCTGCAGGAACTCCGGGCTGTCGGGGTCGGGCGCGTTCTGAGCGCTGGTCATTGCGGGCCTCCAGACGGGCATGGCGGGAAGGGCATGGCGAGCGGACGACGCGGCGGCGGCCGGGAGCAGGGGCCGCAGCCGCGACGTCCGGGTGGATGCCTCAGCCCACGGACGGGCCGAGGCCAAGGGACTGCGGTGTGCTGGAGTCCGGCGAGGGCTGGGGGATGCCCTCGTCGAGCGGGCCGAACTCAGTCATCAGTGACTTGTTCCAGGGCGTGACCTCCTCCGCCACGAGTGAGTTCGTGGTGAGGATGAGACCGGCGACCGAGGCGCCGTTCTGGAGCGCCGAGCGCACGACCTGCAGCGGGTCGATGATGCCCATCTCGACGAGGTCGCCGAACCTGCCCTCGAGCGCGTCGAAGCCCTCGTCGACGCCCATCTGCTGCGTCTTGCTGACCACGCTGTCGCCGTCGTAGCCGGCGTTGGACGCGATCAGGTGAGCCGGCTCGGTCAGCGCCTGGCGCACGAGGTCGGCACCGGTGCGGTAGTCGCCGTCCACGTCCAGCCGGTCCAGTGCCACCTCGGCGTGCAGCAGCGCGGCACCGCCACCGGCCACCACACCCTCGGCGATCGCCGCCCGCGTCGCCTGCAGGGAGTCGTCGACCCGGTGCCGGATCTCCTTGGCCTCCGCGTTCGTCGGCGCCCCGACCTGGATGACGGCTGCCTTGCCCGAGAGCCGTGCGATGCGCTCGGAGAAGAAGTCCTCGTCGGTGCCGATCGTCGCGCGGCTCAGCTCGGCGCGCAGCTGGCTCAGGCGGTGCTCCAGCGCCTGCTGCTCGCCATACCGGCCGATGATCGTCGTGCTCTCGCTGGTGACGCGCACCTGGGAGGCGCGGCCCAGGTGCTCCAGTGTCACCTGCTCCAGGGAGAACGACGACTCCTTGCTGTGCACCTGGCCGCCGCACAGCGCCGCCATGTCCTCGAGCAGGTGGATGCGCTTCTGGCCGAAGCCGGGTGCCTTGACGGCCACCGCCTGGAAGACGCGGTTCACGTGGTTGTGCACCAGCATCTGGAGCGCCGTGCCCTCCACGGTTTCCGCGATGATCACCAGTGGGCGACGCTCGCCCCGCATGATCTTGTCCAGGACCGGCATGAGGACCTGGACGTCCTTGATCTTCTCCGCCGAGAACAGGATGTACGGGTCGTCGACGACGGCCTCCAGGGTGCCGGGGTTGGTCACCATGTAGGGCGAGACGTAGCCGTTGTCGAACGTGAAGTCCTCGACGAAGCCCACGGCGATCCCGTGCCGTGGCGAGTCCTCGACCGTGACCACGCCGTCGTCGCCGACGGTGTGCAGGGCCTTGGCGACGACTCGGCCGATGGTCTCGTCGTCGTTGGCCGAGATGGTCGCGACCCGGGCGTAGTCCTCCTCGCTGGCGACCGGGTGCACCGCGGCGGTGAGCTGCTCGACCACCGCCGCGACCGCCACGTCGATGCCGCGCTTGACGAGCACCGGGTTACCACCGCTGGACAGAGCCTTCATGCCCTGCCGGACGATGGCCTGGGCCAGGACCGTCGCGGTCGTGGTGCCGTCACCGACCGTGTCATTGGTCTTGACCGCGGCTTCCTTCACCAGCTGCGCGCCCATGTTCTCGAACGGATCGCGCAGGTGGATCTCGCGGGCGATCGTCACACCGTCGTTCGTGACCTCCGGCGAACCGGTGATCTTCTCGAGGATGACGTTGCGCCCCTTCGGGCCGAGGGTGCTCTTGACTGCCTCGGCGAGCTGGTCGACGCCGGCCTGGAGCAGCCGTCGTCCTTCCTCGCCGAACCGCAGGTCCTTCGCCATTGTTCTCCTGGAGGTAGCGGGCGCCGTCCGGCCACGGTGCCGGACCGCCGTGCCGAGCGGGATCTAGACGGGCTTGAGGTCGAAGTCGAGGTACTCCGCTGCGTCCTCGGGGTTAGCGAACATGACCGTCCGGTCATCGAGGTGGACCATGCGCCCGTAGTGCGTGGACATGGCCTCCTCGAACTCGGAGGCGCTGAACCAGCCCTCCTCCTCGCCGGCCTCGTCGTCGATGTCGGCGTAGACCGTGTCGAAGCGGTTCTGCCCGTCGATACGGATCATGGACGGCAGGTGGGTCACCTTGACGTTGGGCAGCCGGCCCAGAACGTTCGCGATGAGGACGCCGACCTGGCTGTTCATCAGGGTGACGCCGCACATGTTGGATGCGGTGTTGTTGGACTCGAAGCGGCTCTGCATGCCGGTGGTCACAGCTTCAGCTCCTCGGGGACCTCGAGGCCGAGATCACGGCAGATCCCGGCGAAACGGTTCTTGGCCAGGTCGAGGCTGTCCTCGAATCGGGGGGGCCGGTGGTCGGCCTGTGACCACAGCGGCTGCATCGTGCGGGCGGCGTCCAGGGCCTGCGGCACCCAGTGCGACATCCAGCCCTTCATGAGCTGCGTGTTGTGGTCGGCGAACTCCTTGTCCGCGGTCAGCGGAGCGAAGCAGGCGATCGTCCAGCGCAGGTCGCGCTGGGCGTAGTCGTTCTCCCCGGCACCCATGACGGTGGGGGTGACGAAGTCGCCGTTGGGGGCCGCGGACTGCATGACCAGGTTGCTGCGGAACAGCTCCCCGACGAGCGGCTCGAAGATCACGTTGGTGGCGAACACGGCCTCGCCCCAGTCGTCCTGGATCGCGGTGAGCGCCTCGCAGACCTTGCGCGCGCCCTGCCACTCCGGGTCGTTGTTCCAGGCGTCGAGGTGGGCGGTGCCGTCGAAGCCCTCCACCTCCTCGGTCAGGGTCAGGTTGTACAGCGCGAGGTCCTGCGCGAAACGAATCTTGCGGGTGCTGTTCGCGGCCAGCACGGTGTTGTGCATGTTCGTCGGCGCGGACCGCTCGTTCGCGGCGAACACGTACAGGCCCAGGATGTGCTCGATGTGCATCCATGCGCCGACGTGCCGCTCCACGAAGCGCGCCCAGTTCGGGGCCCAGGCCGCGAACGCCTTGCCGTTGCGGGCGTTCTCGACGTTCTGCGTCAGCTGCCGGACGACGTTGGAGTTGTAGCGGTAGAGGCTCTGCTCCCACTCCTCGTTCGGGTCGCGGAACCAGTGCCAGCCGTGCGCCGGCCAGGTGAAGTCCTTGGGCAGCCCGCCGGACCCGATCCCGCGCTGCGGCTCGGGCTTGTCGACGCCCCACGCCTTGAGCTTCGTCCAGTGCAGGGGGTAGCCGCGCTGTCCATCGCCGAAGCCGTAGATCCAGCCCTGGGCGAGGTAGTGACGCGGGTCGGGCTGCACCTCGACCGTGACGTCCTCGTAGTGGGTCTGCTTGCGCTTGGCCGGCTCGAAGTAGTTGAAGCGCCGGGCGCCCGGGCCGGAGTCGGGGAACGTGCGCGCCCCGGCCTCCGCGTCGGTGAACGTCGGCTTCGGGACGCTCCGCTCCGGGGTCTCGGCGGGCACTGCCTCTTCGGGCACTGTCGTGGTCACAGGCTGACCTCGTCTTCCGGTTCGCGGGTAGGGGTGAACTTGTCGTGGAAGATGGCGTTGTCGGGCACACCCAGGCGGCTCAACGTCACGATGGCGGCGTCGACCATGGGCGGTGGCCCGCACACGTAGGCGTCGTAGCCCTGCAGGGAAGCCTCACGGCGCTTGAGGACCTCGGTGATCAGACCGGTCTCGCCGGTCCAGGCGCCGCCCGCGGTGGGCTCGGACAGCGCCGGGACGTAGGTGAACGCCTTGAGCCTCGTGCCGAGCTCCGCCAGCTCGTCCGTGAAGCACAGGTCGCGCTGCGTTCGCGCGCCGTAGTAGAAGGTCACCTGCCGCTCGACGCCGCGCTCGGCCATGGACCGCAGAAGCCCGAGCATCGGCGCCATACCGGCGCCGCCGCCGACGAAGATGAGCGGGGACGTGCGGGTCTCCCGCAGCGTGAAGGTCCCGAAGGGTGCCTCCACCTGCAGTCGGTCACCGACCTGCAGCCTCTCGGACAGGTGCTCGGAGAACAGCCCCCCGGGATAGATCCTGATCACGAACTCGTACAGCCCGTCCCGGTTGGGCGTGTTCGCCATGGAGAACGAGCGCGTCTCCTCGGTGCCCGGGATCTGGAAGTCCATGTACTGGCCGGGGAAGAACTTGATCTCCTCCGGCTCGACCAGGCGCACGATCAGGTGGCGCATGTCGTGCGTCACCGGCTCGTTGCTCACGACCTCGACTGTGCCGCGCCGCAGCGGCAGGCCCGAGCGAATGACCTCCTCGTCATAGTTGGAGAGCTCGATGACGAGGTCCTCGTACGCGTGCGCCCGACACAGGAGCGTGTGCCCCTCGTCCTTCTCGTAGTCCGGGAGCGCGAATGTCGAGTACGTGCCCAGCTCGATGTCTTCGCCCTCGAGGACGAAGGACTTGCAGGCCGCGCACTGCCCTTCCTTGCACCCGTGCATGAGCTGGACGCCCTGCTCGGCGGCGGCACGCAGGATGTTCTGGTCGGAGTCGACCTCTATCTCGATGCCGACCGGCTCGAACCGGACGACGTGCTTCGTGCCCACGACATGCGTCCTTCCGCTTGCGGCCCACGGCGTGGCCGTCGTCTGTGGTCCACCTGGGGGTTGACCTGCTGCGGGGAACGTGCGGCCGGCCGGGGCAGGGACCAGCAGGGGGAGGACCGGCTCGCCGGCCCTCCCCCTCACTGCACCGCGATCAGGCGCTGGCGGGTGCAGGCCGCCCCGCCGGACCCTGCCGGACGTAGTCGGCCGCGAACGCCTGGCGCTCGGCGTCGGTCATCTGGTTGAGCAGGACGTTGGGGCTCTGGAGCGGGGCCATGCGCCGCAGGTGGTCCAGCGTCCACATCTTCTTCGGGTCGAGGTTCAGGTGCGGCTGCGCCGTCAGCGTCTTGCCGTCGTCGCGGACGAAGCCCATGTCGCTGACCACGTCGGCCCAGTTCCAGCCGTGGTACAGCGTCTCCCACTCGCGGTGGCCGACCAGCTTGCCCATGTTCGGCGTCTCGCGGCCCTGGTACACCGGGCGGAAGGCTTCGGCGTCCGTCCATCGGCACATCTCGTGGCAGTACGTGCGCCACTGCCCGTCGACCTCCTGCATGACCATGTCCTCGCGCACGAGGCACGGCACCATGCAGGTCCAGCAGCGGTGCGGGTACACGTAGTCGACGTTCTCGGCCACGATCGGGTGGTGTCCGTTGGGCGTGGCCAGGCGCGAGTAGTTCTCCCACCACGCGCCGTACTTGTCATACCAGCCCGGGTACTTGTACTCGAACCACTCGAAGTCCTTGTCGGTCATCGCGTCGATGCGCCAGTAGTTCGCGAGCCAGCCGGTCGAGAAGAACTGGGCGACCTCGTGGACGTAGCCCTTCTCCCAGATCTGCTTCCACGACTCCTCGACGAGGTCGTGCGGGATCGACAGGCCGTACTTCTCGAGCGGCACGAGGTAGGACCGGTAGTAGTCATCGTAGATCCATCGCCGCCACATCTCGGCGTAGGACTCGCGGTCCTTGCGGCGGTCCTTCGTGCCGTACTCGATGAAGGTGCCGATCGCGGCGTCGACGACGCGGTGGTTGTTCCACCAGGCGTAGCGCAGGTCGCGCTCGAGCAGCTGCCGGTTGTCCTCGTCCGACAGCGCCATGAGCAGCGTGGCGTAGCCGTTGGAGATGTGGCGCGACTCGTCGGACTGTACCGAGTGGAACACCGTCGGCAGCAGGTAGTCGCCGTTGGCGGCAGCCTCCGCCGGCATGGCCACGAACAGCGTGTTCGTGAAGGCCGTCTCGGCGATGATCGTCAGATAGATGCTGGCGGCGGTGATCGCGTCACCGGTGATGAAGCCCTCTGCGAACTGCCGGCCGATGGTGCCGCAGTAGTCGCTCTGGAAGCTGCGCAGGCTGGTGTTGAACCCCGCCGGGTCGATGTAGTTGTTCATGTACAGGCGCTTGAGGTTCTGCTGGATCGTCGAGTGGCGGACCTCGTCGATCATCTGGATCGCCTGCCCGTTGTGCAGCTCCGGGTTGGGCACCGCCTGGAACAGCATGGGCATCGAGCGGGCAGCCGAGATCTCCGGGAGCGGGATGATCGACAGGAAGAGCTTCTGCCACTCCAGCCAGCGCTCCTGCACCTGGCGGAACATGTTCCCGCGGATGGCGCCGTCCGCCGCGCCGTACACGCGGTTGTCCTTCTCCTCCTCCATCGGGAAGTAGGAGCGCAGGACCTGCTTGAGCGGGTCCTTCTTCGCGGCCTTCCTGAAGGTGTAGTCGGTGCCGTACTTCATGTACGGCTCGTGGTAGACCGGCTCCCAGGCCAGTTCCTGAATCTTCTGATGAGCCTTCGCCAGACTCTGCCGACTCACGTCGTCTCCTCGCGGGTGTAGGGCAGCGAGCCACGACTGCGCGGGCGTCGTCGACTCTGGTCGGTCCCGAAGACGGCACGGCGGCGACCCTGGGGGTGCCGGCTCGACCCGTCGTCCGGATACAACCCCCGGCCGGGCCTCCCGTGCGTCTCAATGTGAGACGCAGGTCACACTGCCCGCTCATACTGTGGCTCGGGTCGGCTCCGATCGGGCCCCGCGTCGACCGCGTCGACGGCCTCGGGGCCGTCCGGGCACGCCCTCGTCGGGCAGGAGGGGCGAGAGATGGGATGAGCGCAGACGGCAGCACCGCGCCTCGCGCCGCGCGGGCGCCCCGCCCCGCGCGGGCAAGCAGCACCCCGGAGCCCGGGGGCGCCGGGCTGGACAAGGCCAAGACCGCCTTCCTGGTCGACGAGCCCGTCGACCCCGGCGTCGTGCGCGCGCCGATCCTCGCGTCGTGGACGCGGTCGCGGTGGTGGCAGGTGCCGACGGACCACCTCGAGGTGCCGTACGCCGGCGACCTGGATCCCGAGACGGCTCTGGCGCGGGCGGCGGAGCCCGTCGTCCGGGACCTGCTGGACCAGTTCGCCGCCGAGCCGGTGAGCCTCATCCTCTGCGACGCGCGGGGCACCGTGCTGCGTCGGCACACCGGCGACGCGCTGCTCGAGAGGCATCTGGACCGGGTGTCGCTCGCCCCCGGCTTCAGCTACGCCGAGCAGCACGTGGGCACCAACGGCATCGGCACCGCGCTCGAGACGCACGGTCCTGCGCAGGTGCTCGGGCACGAGCACTACGTCGAGCACCTCGAGGAGCTGGCCTGCGCGGGCGTGCCCGTCACCCACCCCAGCGGCAAGCTGCTGGGGGTGGTCGACATCACCTGCTGGCGGCGTGACGCCGGCAGGACGCTGGTCTCGGCCGCCGCGGCCGTCTCCCGCCGGATCGAGCAGATGCTCGTCGAGCAGGCCGGACGCCGCGAGATGGCCTTGCTGCACGACTACCTGTCGACGTGCCGCCGCAGCCGCGGCGCGGTGATCGGTCTCGGGCACGACCTGCTGATGCTCAACGACCGTGCCCGGGAGCTGCTTGGGCCCGCCGACCAGGCGGCGCTGCTCGCGCAGGCGCTGGACGCGCTCGCCGCAGGCGGCGCGCAGCTGATCGTCGACCTGCCGAGCGGCCTGCGCGCCCGGGTGCTCTGCCGCCCCTCCTCGGGGACCGGCCGGGGCGGCGTGGTCGACGGCGTGCTGCAGGTGCTGCCG
>JALYMN010000470.1 GCA_030773675.1 Actinomycetota bacterium | reverse complement strand
GCTGCGGCGCGGCACGCCGCGCCGGACGAGCCGGGCCTCGCGGCGGTGGCCGGGCTGACGCTGCTCGGCGCGCTCGCCGGCACGGAAGAGCTGGCCGACCCGGCGCTGACGCGGGCCGGGCTGCTGGCGGCCGGCGGTCTCGTCGCACTGGGCTACGCCTGCCTGCCCGAGCGCGGGCAGGTCGCACCGCTCGGCGTCGCGCTGTCGGCCGGCGCCTCGTGGACGCTGCTCGAGGCCCGCGACGTCGACCTGCTCGAGGCCTACACCCTTCCGGTCGCCGCGCTGCTGCTCGTCGTCGGGCTGGTCCGGTGGCACCGCGCGCCCGACGCCCCGAGCTGGACGACGGTCGGCCCGGCGGCGGCGCTCGCACTCGTGCCGAGCGCGCAGCGGGCCCTGTCGGACCCGCACGGCCTGCGGGCGCTGCTCGTCACGGTCGCCGCGGTCGTCGTCCTGCTCGTCGGGCTGCAGCTGCGCGCGCAGGCGCTGGTCGTGACCGGAGGGCTGGTCGTGCTGGAGATGGCGCTCCTGCAGGTCGGCGAGGCGGCGCTGTTCGTGCCCCGCTGGCTGGTGCTGGGCACGCTCGGGGCGCTGCTGCTGGCCGCCGGCGCGACGTACGAGGCGAGGGTGGAGCAGGCCCGCGTCGCCGCCCGGTGGATTCGTGCGCTGCGCTGAGTCAGGCGGTGCAGTCGAGGATCAGCTTGCCCGTCGTACGGCGGGCGAGCAGGTCCTCGTGGGCGCGGCGGGCCTCGGCGAGCGGGTAGCTCCCGCCGACCTGCGGGACGAGCGTGCCGGCCTGGACCATGCCGAGCAGCTCGGCCATCGGCGGCTGCAGCATCTGCGGGCGCGAGAAGCAGTGCGCGAGCCAGAAGCCGATCACGGCGCGGCTGCGGGACATGAGCGCCCCGGGCTCGACGGCTTCGTCGGCGTCCGGCTGGCCATGCCGAAGGTGGCAGCCGGCCGAACGGCGCGAGCGCGGCGAGGCTCGCCTCGAACGTCGGTCCGCCGACCATCTCCAGGACGATGTCGACCTTGCGCCCGCCGTTGGCCGCCTCGAGCGCCGCCTTGAGGTCGGGCTCGCCCGCGTCGACCGTCGCGTCCGCCCCGAGGGACTCCGCGAGCGCGCGCTAGTCCGGCGAGGAGGCGGCGCCGATGAGCCTCCCGGCGCCCCACGGCCGGGCGAGCTGGACGGCGAGCGTGCCGACGCCACCGGCGGCGGCGTGCACCACGACCGACTCGTCGGGCGCGAGACGGGTGCTGGTGCGCAGCAGGTGCCACGCGGTCAGGCCCTGGACCATGAGCGCCAGCGCCTCCGCGTCACCGACCTCGTCGGGCAGGTCGAAGGCCGCGTCGGGAGCACAGGGCCTTCTCGGCGTACCCGCCGGACAGGGCGAAGGCCGCGACCCGCCGGCCGTCGGGCAGGCGCCCGACGACCTCGCTGCCCGGCACGAGCGGCAGCGTCGTCCGGGACAGGTAGCTGTCCTCGATCTGGTGCGTGTCGGCGAAGTTGACGCCCGCGCTCGACACCTGGCAGACGACCGCGCCGCCGCTCGGCTGCGGGTCGGGCAGCTCGACCAGCTCGAGGACCTCCGGCCCGCCGAAGCGGTCGATGCGACAGCGCGCACGGGGGCTCCTCGAGGTCTTCCCGGGTCAGGGAGCGGCCGAGGCTAGTGGGCGCGGGGGCCGGGCCGGGTCGGCGGCCGCACCGGCGCCTTGGTGCTCGCCCACCAGCGGCAGCAGCGGCGCCAGGCCGTACGGACGGCGAGGGCGACGCTGACGAGCAGCAGCGCTGCGGCGAGCCAGCCGAGCGGTCCGTGCGCGGCGAGGTCGACCACCGCCGCCGCTAGCAGGAACAGCGGCCCGAGCAGCAGCAGCGGGAGCAGCGGCAGGGTCACCTGCCCATGGTGCCGGGAGTGCGAAGGGTGCGCGAGTGGTGATGGGGGCGCTGGGGGTGCCTCGTCTTGGAGCATCTCGGGCGCGACGCGGTTTCAGCGGCCGTGCTGGCCGGCTACGTGTCGTCCGCGTATCGCTGTGATCGTCGCACCGACCGGGTGGCGCGCTCTCCGGCGGCCGTGGTGGACAGGTGAGCGTCTTGTTGCCGTCCCCCGTTCTACGGCAGGTGGCGCTCTTCGTGCGTCGGCGTGACGTCGTCGCCCTGGCCGCGGGCGGGCGTCAGCGGTTGTCCACAGTCCTCCCGCCGCGACGGATCTTGTCGGTGCCTCGAACCAGTATTCGGCCATGACAGCAGCCGCTCCTCCGCTCGACGCACCGGCTGGGCCGGCCGCGTCCGCCGGGACTGCCGCGCCCGCTGGTCCGGCCGCCGCCGGTCCTGCGGTCCGGCTGTGGTGCACGCGGCGTTGGTGGCGGCGGTCGACGCGGTCGTCGGGCAGGACCTGGACGGGGTGTGGCCGGACGAGCTGCAGGCGCACATCAGCGGTCGCGGCGCAGCTGCAACGCCTCGCCGGGTTCGTCC
>JALYMN010000469.1 GCA_030773675.1 Actinomycetota bacterium | reverse complement strand
GCCAGGCGGAGGAGGACGTGCGGTCGCTGCACGACCGGGCCCGGGCGGAGGCCGCCGCGGTGACCCGGGCCGCGCAGGCCGAGGTGCAGGAGGCCGCGCGTCAGCGTGACGTCATCCTCGCCGAGCTGCAGTCGCTGTACGGCAAGCTCGGCGGGGCCGTCGCTCCGCTGGCCGGCGCGCAGCGCGGTGGCAGCGTGCGGGCAGACGGGCCCGGCGAGCAGCGGTGACCTCGCGCCCGACCGGCTCCGTCCCTGCCAGCGGGGACGAGCGGTCGGGGTCGGGGCGGCCCGCCGAGCCGCTCACCGCACGGGTGGACGAGCGGGTCGACCAGCTGGTGTCCCGCCGGCTCGACGACCGGCTCGACGACCGGCTCGACGACCGGCTCGAGGACCAGCTCGAGGAGCGGCTGGACGACCGGCTCGACGACGTGACGGGCGGGGTGGTCGACGCCGCGCAGCGCGCCGACGCGAGCGCCGAGGTCGCCGAGCGGGCGCAGGGCGCGGCGGAGCAGGCCCAGCAGGGCGCGGTCGCCGCCGGGCGGACGGCGGTGCAGGCGGCGTCCCGCGTGGCGCCGGACGACCCGCTGCTCGACACCGCGGTGCGCCGGATCGAGGCGCAGGCGACCCCGGACCAGCCCTACGGCAGACCGGGTCGCCCGATGAGCGGCCGCTCCCCGTTCCGGATCGCCTTCACCGCGTCGCTCGGGGTGGCGGTGGCCTACGGCCTGGTGCAGTCGGTCATCGCCGTCCGGTCGGTGCTCATCCTGCTGCTCGTGTCGGCGTTCCTCGCCATCGGGCTGGACCCGGCGGTGCAGGCGCTCGAGCGGCGCCGGCTGCCCCGCGGCAAGGCCGTGGGCGTGGTGCTGCTCGGGGTGCTGCTGTTCTTCGCCGGGTTCGGGCTGGCCGTCATCCCGCCGGTCATCGAGCAGGGCCAGGAGTTCGTCGCGTCGGTGCCCGGCTACATCGACGAGCTGCAGGCCAACGACCGCATCGCCGAGCTCGACCGCCGGTACGGGCTGCTCGACCGCGCGCAGACCTACCTGGCGCAGCCGGAGCGGCTCGGGGAGCAGGCGGTCGGCGGGGTGCTCGGGGTCGGCCGGGTCGTGCTCAACGCCTTCGTCGGCACGCTGACCGTCCTCATCCTCACGCTGTACTTCCTGTCCAGCCTGCCGGTGATCAAGGCCAACGCCTACCGGATGGTGCCGCGCAGCCGGCGTCCGCGCGTGGGCCTGCTCGCCGACGAGATCCTGGCCCGGGTCGGCGGCTACGTCGCCGGCGCCCTCACCATCGCGGGCATCGCCGGCGGGCTCACCTTCGTCGTCCTCTTCACGCTCGAGATCCCGTACCCGGTCGCGCTCGCGATGCTGGTCGGCGTCACCGCGCTCGTGCCGCTCATCGGTGCCACCGTCGGCGCCATCGTGATCACGATCGTCGCGGCCTTCGTGTCGACGAAGACGGCCATCGCAGTCGCCGTCTACTACCTCGTCTACCAGCAGGTGGAGAACTACTACCTCTACCCGCGGATCATGAAGCGGTCGGTGGACGTCTCACCCGCGGCGACGGTCGTGGCCGTGCTCGTCGGCGGCTCGCTGCTCGGCGTGCTGGGCGCCCTGCTGGCCATCCCCATCGCGGCGGCGATCCAGCTGGTGATCCAGGAGGTCGTGGCCCCGCGCCAGGACCAGCGCTGAGGTGGTCGCGCGGATCTCGGCACGCCCGGGGACCGTAGGCGGGCTCAGCCGTAGCGCGGCGCGTTCTTGGACCGGTGCACCTTGACCCCGCGCCGTCCGCGGGCCGACCAGCAGGCCGTGTGCCAGTGCCGCCGGTCGTCGGGCCGGCCCTCCGGCCAGGCGACGACGTGGGCGAGCCCGCCGTCGAGCTCGTGGTCGCAGCCGGGGCACCGGTACGCGCGGCCGGGCGCGCTGCCCGCGACGTTGCGCACGACGACGCCGTCCTCGGCCCACTCGCCGGCGGGCGGCCGCAGCGGGCCGTCCTCGGCGTCGCCGGACCGAAGCCGCTCGAGCGCCTCGGCCCGCAGCGCAGCCCGGCGCGACCCCCGGGCTACGGCTTCTTCTCGGCGTAGTCGTAGAACCCGCGGCCGGTCTTGCGGCCGAGGTAGCCGGCGCGCACGAGGTGCTCGAGCATCGGGGCGGGCGCGTCGCCCGGCTCGCGGAACTCCAGGAACAGGGTGCGCTGGATCGCCAGGGTGACGTCGAGCCCGACGACGTCCATGAGCCGGAACGGCCCCATCGGGTGGCCGCAGCCCTTGGTCATCGCCGTGTCGACGTCCTCGATCGTGGCGTAGTGCGCCTCGAGCATCTTGACGGCGTCGTTGAGGTAGGGGAACAGGAGGGCGTTGACGATGAAGCCCGCCCGGTCGCTGCACCGCACCGCGTGCTTGTCCGTCGTCGCGCAGACGTCGAGCACGGTCGCCACGACGTCCGGAGCAGTGGTCACGGTCGGCACGACCTCGACGAGCCTCATGACCGTCGCCGGGTTGAACCAGTGCATGCCGACGACGTCCTGCGGCCGCGAGGTGGCGGTCGCGCACTCGATCACCGGCAGGCTGGACGTCGTCGTGGCCAGCACGGCTCCCGGCTTGACCACCTCGTCCAGCGCGCCGAACAGCGCCTTCTTGACGCCGAGGTCCTCCACGATCGCCTCGATCACGAGGTCGCAGTCGGCGAGGTCGTCGAGCTCCGTCGTGCCGGTGAGGCGGGCGAGCACCTCGCCGCGGGCGTCCTCGGACAGCCGGCCGCGCTGCACGGCCTTGTCGAGCGAGGCCTCGACCCTCTTGCGGACGCCGGCGACCTTGTCCTCGCCGCGCGCCCGGAACACGATCTCGTAGCCGCTGCGGGCGCAGACCTCGATGATGCCGGTCGCCATCGTGCCCGTACCGATCACGCCGACCCGGCGGACCTCGCGAGCCGCCGGGCCGAGGGCGGCGCCCGTCGGCGTCTCGGCGTCCGGGACGAGCTCCGGCGACCCCGGCCCGGCGTAGGTGTAGATGCCGCGCCCGCTCTTGCGCCCGAGCAGCCCGGCCGTGACGTACTGCTTGAGCAGCGGCGCCGGCGCGTGCCGGTGGTCGCGCGACTGCCGGTACATCGTCTCGAGGATCGCGTAGGCGCTGTCGAGCCCGATGAGGTCGAGCAGGGCGAGCGGGCCCATGGGATGGCCGCAGCCCAGGCGCATGGCCGCGTCGATGTCCTCGCGGGAGGCGTACTTCGCCTCGTACATGCGCACGGCGTTGTTGAGGTAGCCGAACAGCAGGGCGTTGGCGATGAAGCCGGCCCGGTCGCCCACGGTGACGTCGCTCTTGCCGACGCGGTCCATGAGCGCCTCGACGTCCGCGACGACGGTCGGGTCGGTGACGACGGTCTGCACGACCTCGACGAACTCCATGACCGGCGCCGGGTTGAACCAGTGCAGGCCGACGACCTGAGCCGGGCGGTTCGTGGACGTAGCCAGGTCGGTGACCGACAGCGCCGAGGTGTTGGTGGCGAGCACCGCGTCGAGCGGGAGCAGACGGTCGAGCACGCCGAACAGCTCGCGCTTCATCTCGAGGTTCTCCGGCACGGCCTCGACGACGAGGTCGCAGTCGGCGAGCGCGGTCAGCTCGGTGCTGGTCTGCACCCGGCCGAGGAGCGCCTGCGCCTCCGCCTCGTCGAGCTTGCCGCGCTTGACCGCGCGGGAGGTTGAGCGCTCGAGCCGCTGCCGGGCGCGGGCGACGGCCTGCTCGTCGTGCTCGACGCCGACGACCTCGATGCCGTGACGGGCCAGGACCTCCGCGATGCCGATGCCCATCGTGCCCAGGCCGACGACCCCGATCCTGCGGAACTCTCGCGCCACCCGTCCTCCTGGACGTCGTCCGGTTCGTCCGGCGAGTGTCGCAGAGACGGCCGTCGTGCACCGGGAGGGGCTCAGAACAGCGTGGGCGTGCTGCTCTCCAGCCCGCGCAGCTCGTCGTAGTCCAGCTGGACGCAGGCGATGCCGCGGTCGGCGGCCAGCACCTTGGCCTGCGGCCGGAACGTCTGCGCGGCCAGCACGCCGCGGACCTCCCCGAGCACGGTCCGCACCCGTTGCAGGTAGCGCGTGAGCTGCTCGACCCCGTCGATCTCCGCGTGCCGCTTGACCTCGACGAGCACGTGCGCGCCGGTGTCGTCGCGGCAGAGCAGGTCGACCGGCCCGATGTCGGTCGGGTACTCCCGTCGCACGACCGACCAGCCCGCGCCGAGCACGTCGCAGCGGTCGGCCAGCAGCTCCTGCAGGTGTTTCTCCACGCCGTCCTTGACCAGACCCGGGTCGGTGCCGAGGTCGTGCGTCACGTCGCTCAGCACCTCCTCGACGCTGATGACCAGCTCCTCGCCCTTGCTGCTCACGCGCCAGACGCCGTCCTCGACCTGCAGCGCGCACGGCGGGCTCATCCACATGAGCGGCTTGTAGGCGCGGTCGTCGGCGTGCACCGACACCGAGCCGTCGGCCTTGACGAGCAGCAGCCGGGTCGCCGACGGCAGGTGCGCGGTCAGCCGGCCCGCGTAGTCGACCGAGCAGCGGGCGATGACGAGGCGCACGCGCCCGAGCGTACGGGCGACGGCTGCGCTGGCGGCGCGCTCGCGGCCCGGCCAGGCTCGGGGCGTGCCCGTCGAACCGCTCACGCCGAGCCCGCCGCGGCCGGTCACCCGCCCGGGAATGACCCAGGTCTGGCGCGACGTGACGATGCTGCACTGGGCGGTCGACCCGGACCTCGTCGCGCCGCTGCTGCCGCCCGGCACGACGGTCGACGTGCACGAGGGCGCGACCTACGTCGGCCTGGTGCCGTTCGTCATGGAGTCGGTGCGGGTGCTCGGCACGCCCCCGGTGCCCTGGGTGGCGCGCTTCCCGGAGACCAACGTGCGCCTGTACGCCGTCGACCACGACGGCCGCCGGGGCGTGGTGTTCCGCTCGCTGGAGGCGGCCCGGCTGCTCCCGGTGCTCGTGGCGCGCGCGGCGTACCGGCTGCCCTACACGTGGGCGCGCATGGCCACGCGCCGGGACGGCGCCGGCCGGGCCTACACCACCTCCCGGCGCTGGCCGGGGCCGGCCGGTGCCGGCGGGACCGTGCAGGTCGAGACCGGGCCGCCCCTGGACGACGACCCGCTGGCGACCTTCCTCACCGCCCGCTGGGGGCTCTACTCCGGCTGGCGGGGCGGCCGGACCGCCTGGGCGCCGGTGGAGCACCCGCCCTGGCCGCTGCACGCCGCCCGGCTCGTCGCCCTGCGGGACGACCTGGTGCGCACGGCCGTCTGGCCGTGTCCGGGCCGCCCTGCTCCGTGCTCTGGTCGCCGGGCGTGCCCGTGCGCGTGGGGCGCCCGCGGCTGCTCCCGCCCCCCGCCGGGTAGCGGCGCCCGCGCGCGGGAAGAGGGGGTGCGTGATCTTCGCCTTCCTCAGCGCACGGCTGCGCCAGTGGTTCTTCGTCGTCGTCATCCTCCCGATCGTCGGACGGGTGCTGCAGGCGCTCGGCGTCCGGGTGACCCGGCGCAGCCCGCGGGTCGGCGGGGCGCTCAGCACGGTCGGCGACACGCTGCGCACGCCGCGGCGGGGCCGGTCGCTGCTCCGCCGCCGCCGACGCCTCTAGCGCGGCGTCCGGCTGCGGCCACGCAGTGGCCCGTCCCGACCGCGGACGACGAGCGGTGACCTGCGCCCTGCTCACGCGCTGTGCGTAGGGCGGAGATCGCCACTCGTGCAGGGGCGAGTGGGCGGCCGCCGCGTCCTGCGGCTACGGCTCGAGCGCCGGCAGGCCGTTCGCCTCCCGGACGACGGCGACGACCTCGCGCATGACGTCGGTGAGGGCGAAGTCCTTGGGCGTGAACACGCGCGCCACGCCCTGCTCGCGCAGGCGGGCCGCGTCGCCGTCCGGGATGATGCCGCCGACGACGACCGGGACGTCCCCGGCACCGGCCTCCTGCAGCCCGCGCAGCACCGCGGGCACCGCCTCCATGTGCGAGCCGGACAGCACGGACAGACCGACGACGTGCACGTCCTCCTCCACCGCGGCCGCGACGATCTGCCCGGCGGTCAGCCGGATGCCCTGGTAGACGACCTCGAAGCCGACGTCACGTGCCCGGACGGCGACCTGCTCGGCGCCGTTGGAGTGCCCGTCGAGCCCCGGCTTGCCGACGAGCAGGCGCAGCCGGACGCCGAGCTCCTCGCCGGTGCGCCGCACGAGATCGCGCACCGCCGCGATCTGCTCGCCCGCCTCGCCGCCCGCGACCGCGCCGCTGATGCCGGTGGGTGCGCGGTACTCGCCGAAGACCTCGCGCAGCGCGCCGGCCCACTCCCCCGTGGTCACGCCCGCCCGAGCGCAGTCCAGCGTGGTCGCCATGAGGTTGACCTCGGTCTTCGCGGCGTCGCGCAGCCCGCGCAGGGCCTCGTCGACGGCCGCGGCGTCGCGCCCGGCCCGCCAGGCCCGCACGGCCTCCACGGCGCGCTGCTCGACCTCCGGCTCGACCGTCATGATCGCCGCGTCGAGGTCGGCGAGCAGCGGGTTCGGCTCGGTCGTGGTGAAGCGGTTGACGCCGACGACGACCTCCTCGCCCGCCTCGATGCGGCGGCGCCGCTCGGCGTGGGAGGCGACCAGGGCGCTCTTCATGTAGCCCGACTCCACGGCCGCGACGGCGCCGCCCATCGCCTGCACCCGGTCGACCTCCGTGCGCACCTGCCCGACGAGGTCGGCGACGAGCCGCTCCACGACCACGGACCCCTCGAACAGGTCGTCGTGCTCGAGCAGGTCGGTCTCGTAGGCCAGCACCTGCTGCAGGCGCAGCGACCACTGCTGGTCCCACGGCCGCGGCAGCCCGAGTGCCTCGTTCCAGGCCGGCAGCTGGACGGCGCGGGCGCGCGCGTCCCTGGACAGCGTGACGGCGAGCATCTCGAGCACGATCCGCTGGACGTTGTTCTCGGGCTGCGCCTCGGTGAGCCCCAGCGAGTTGACCTGCACGCCGTAGCGGAACCGCCGGTGCTTGGGGTCCTGGACGCCGTACCGCTCGCGCAGCAGCTCGTCCCACAGCTGCATGAAGGCGCGCATCTTGCACATCTCCTCGACGAAGCGCACGCCGGCGTTGACGAAGAAGGAGATGCGCGCGCAGACCTCGCCGAACCGCTCCTCGGGCACCTGCCCAGCGGCCTGAACGGCGTCCAGGACGGCGATCGCGGTACACAGCGCGTAGGCCACCTCCTGCACCGGCGTGGCACCGGCCTCCTGCAGGTGGTAGCTGCAGATGTTGATCGGGTTCCACCTCGGCACCTCGGTGACCGTGTAGGACACGACGTCGGTGATGAGGCGCAGCGACGGCCCGGGCGGGAACACGTAGGTGCCCCGCGACAGGTACTCCTTGATGATGTCGTTCTGCGTGGTGCCGGACAGCTGCGCCGGCGCGACGCCCTGCTCCTCCGCGGCCACCTGGTAGAGCGCAAGCAGCCACATCGCCGTCGCGTTGATGGTCATCGAGGTGTTCATGTCGCCGAGCGGGATGCCGTCGAACAGCTGCCGCATGTCGCCGAGGTGCGACACCGGCACGCCCACCTTGCCGACCTCGCCGCGGGCCAGCTCGTCGTCCGGGTCGTAGCCGGTCTGCGTAGGCAGGTCGAAGGCGACCGACAGGCCGGTCTGCCCCTTCGCGAGGTTGGTGCGGTAGAGCGCGTTGGAGGCGGCGGCGCTCGAGTGACCGGCGTAGGTCCGCATGACCCACGGCTTGTCGCGGGCGCGACGCGGGGAAGGCGCCTCCAGGTCGGCGCCCGCGGGCACCTCGGCCCCGGGCACCTCCGCGCCGATCGACTGCGTCTGCTCCGTCATGCAGGCCCCTCGCTCGTGGTGCGCCGAGCGTAACCGCGGCCCGCGCCGCTCCCAGGGAACGGGCGGAGGTCCCCGAGGAGCGCGCACGCACACGGCGCGTCACACTGGATGCAGCGAGAGGAAGGGACGTCGTGATCCAGCTGTCGAA
Source organism: Actinomycetota bacterium (assembly GCA_030773675.1). The sequence goes on along the minus strand of JALYMN010000469.1, from coordinate 193 downwards.
CGTCGTGCTCGGCCCGGTCGTCGCCGCCGGGGCGCTGGGCGTGATCGTGCTCCTGTGCCGCTGGGTGTTCTCGACCGACACGCGCGACCAGCGGGCGGCCCGGCGCCGCTCGACGGCGGGTGCCCGCCGCGACTACGGCCTGCTGGTCCCGGTCGCGCGCGCCCGCACGCCCGAGGACGCCGCGCTCCTGCGC
>JALYMN010000468.1 GCA_030773675.1 Actinomycetota bacterium | reverse complement strand
AACAGCTTGCGCATGTGGTCGAACACGCCCGTGTACGTCGCCGGGTTCGACCGCGGCGTGCGCCCGATCGGCGACTGGTCGACCCGCACGACCTTGTCGAGGTGCTCCAGGCCGGTGACCCGGGTGTGCCGCCCGGGCACCTCGCGGCTGCCGTTGAGGGCGTTGACGAGGACCGCGGCCAGGATGTCGTTGACCAGGGTGCTCTTGCCGCTGCCCGAGACGCCGGTCACCGCGACGAGCTGCCCGAGCGGGACGTCGACGGTGACGTCGCGCAGGTTGTGCTCGCGGGCGCCCACGACCCGCAGCTGCCGGCCCCTGTCGCGCGGCCGCCGCACGGAGGGCACCTCGATGCTGCGGCGCCCTGACAGGTACTGGCCGGTCACCGACGACTCGCTCGCCAGCAGCTCGTGCACCGGGCCGCTGACCACGACCTGCCCGCCGTGCTCCCCCGCGCCCGGCCCGATGTCGACGACCCAGTCGGCGACCGCGATGGTGTCCTCGTCGTGCTCGACGACGATGAGGGTGTTGCCGAGCTCCCGGAGCCGCAGCAGCGTGTCTATCAGCCGGCGGTTGTCGCGCTGGTGCAGGCCGATGCTCGGCTCGTCGAGGACGTAGAGGACGCCGACGAGCCCGGAGCCGATCTGCGTGGCGAGCCGGATCCGCTGCGCCTCGCCGCCGGCGAGCGTGCCGGCGGGGCGGTCGAGCGAGAGGTAGTCCAGCCCGACGTCGAGGAGGAAACCCAGCCGGGCGTTGACCTCCTTGACCACCCGCTCGGCGATCGTCCGCTGGCGCTCGGTGAGCTCGAGGTCGAGCAGGTACGCCGCGCAGTCGCGGATGGACATGCGGGCGACGTCGGCGATGCTGCGCCCGCCGAGCGTGACGGCGAGCACCTCCGGCTTGAGCCGGGCGCCCTTGCACATCGGGCAGGGCACCTCGCGCATGTAGCCCTCGAACCGCTCCCGACTCGCCTCGCTCTCGGCCTCGCCGTGCCGGCGCTCGAGGAACGGCACCACGCCCTCGTACGCCGTGTAGTAGCTGCGCTCGCGGCCGTACCGGTTCTTGTAGCGGACGTGGACCTCGGTCTCGTGCCCGTGCAGCACCGCCCGCTGCTGCTCCTTGGTCAGCCGGTTCCACGGGGTCCGGGTGGTGAAGCCCAGCGCGTCGCCGAGGGCCTGCACGAGCCGGCCGAAGTACTCCTGGTTGTGGCCGGACGCCCACGGCGCGATCGCGCCCTGGTCGAAGCTCCTCTCCGGGTCGGGAACGACGAGCTCCGGGTCGACCTCCTTGCGGGTGCCGAGACCCGTGCAGGCGGCGCAGGCGCCGTACGGGCTGTTGAAGGAGAAGCTGCGCGGCTCGAGCTCCTCGAAGGACAGGTCGTCGTACAGGCAGGCGAGGTGCTCGCTGAAGGTGCGCTCGCGGTCGGGGTCCTCCTCCGGCTTGTCGACGAAGTCGAGGACGACCAGGCCGCCGCCGAGCTGCAGCGCGGTCTCGACCGAGTCGGTGAGGCGGCGCTTGGCGGACTCCTTGACGGTGAGGCGGTCGACGACCACCTCGATCGTGTGCTTCTCCTGCTTCTTCAGCACCGGCGGCGTGGTGAGCGAGTGGACGACGCCGTCGACCCGGGCCCGGCTGAACCCCTTGGTCTGCAGATCGGCGAACAGGTCGACGTACTCGCCCTTGCGCCCCCGGATGACCGGCGCGAGCACCTGGAAGCGGGTGCCCTCCTCGAGCTCGAGCACCCGGTCGACGATCTGCGCCGGCTGCTGCCGCGCGATGACCCGGCCGCACTTCGGGCAGTGCGGGGTGCCGGCGCGGGCGAACAGCAGGCGCAGGTAGTCGTAGACCTCGGTGATCGTGCCGACGGTTGAGCGCGGGTTGCGGTTGGTCGACTTCTGGTCGATCGACACCGCAGGGCTGAGCCCTTCAATGAAGTCGACGTCGGGCTTGTCCATCTGGCCGAGGAACTGGCGGGCGTACGCCGACAGCGACTCGACGTACCGGCGCTGCCCCTCCGCGAAGATCGTGTCGAAGGCCAGGCTCGACTTCCCGGAGCCGGACAGCCCGGTGAAGACGACGAGAGCGTCGCGGGGGAGGTCGAGCGAGACGTCCTTGAGGTTGTGCTCGCGCGCTCCGCGCACGACCAGGCGGTCGGCCAAAGCAGTCCTCAGCAGTCCAGAAGGTCACCAGCAGAGCGGGGGTGGACTCAGAGGCTAACGTCGGGCTCCGACAAGACGCTTCCGCGAGAGGTGCCGTGTGACGCAGTCGGGCAGCTACACCGGTGTGGTCGAGCAGGGCGGTCCCGAGGACGTCCGGGAGGCGCCCGGACTGCGGATCACCAAGGTCTGCACGCCGCCGTTCACGAACAACTGCTACCTGCTGCGCTGCGCCGAGACCGGCGACACGCTGCTCGTCGACGCGGCCGGCGACGCGCCGACGCTGCTGCGGCTGGTCGCCGACGGCCGGCTGGTCGGGGTCGTCGAGACGCACGGCCACTGGGACCACCAGGGGGCGCTGGCCGAGGTGGTGCAGGCGACCGGGGCGCCGGTGCTGGCGCACGAGGCGGACGCCGGTGACCTGCCGGTGCCGGTCGACCGGCTGCTCGACGACGGCGACGCCGTCCAAGTCGGGCGGCAGACGCTCACCGCGATCCACCTCGAGGGGCACACCCCGGGCAGCGTCGCCCTGCTCTGGGAGGGCGACCCGGAGCGCCCGCACCTGTTCACGGGCGACAGCCTGTTCCCGGGCGGTCACGGCCGGACAACAACTCCAGAAGAGCACCACCAGCTCATGGACGACCTGGAGCGCAAGGTGTTCGGGCCTCTACCGGACCAGACATGGGTCTACCCGGGCCACGGCGCCGACACGACGCTGGGCGTCGAGCGTCCGTCGCTGGCGGAGTGGCGCGAGCGCGGCTGGTAGCCGCGTCGCCATCCCGGCCCTGCGCTGGGCCGGCGGCCAGGGACAACGGGGACAGTGTGGTGGTCACCCGAGCCGAGCAACCCGCGGCGCAGCAGGCGGAGGGAGCGTCGTCGTAGTGGCGAGCAGTTGCCGCCGGAGCTGGCAGACGGCCTCCTCCATGAGCGCGAGCGGCTGGTCCAGCTCGATCTTGTGGATCATGAGGGTCACGTCCGCCCCCTCCAGCCGACGTCCGCCCCCTCCAGCCGGTAGGGCTCGCTCGGCAGGTTGCCCGAGGCGTACACGAGGTGCCCGAACCGGAAGGCCGAGGCGGGCAGTAGGCCAGCAGCTGGTAGCCGTCCTCGTTCCGCAGCCGGCCCTTTTCGTCCAGGAGCTTGTACTTCGTGTCCGCTACGGCCACGGTCCGACCGTGTCGACGCAGGACGAGGTCCGGTCGGAGCGACAACCGGTGCCGGGTGTCGAAGCCGTAGGAGGCCTGCGGCGGCAGCACGGCGTCGTCGTCCAGCTCGCGGAGCAACCTCGCGACGAGGTCCTCGAACAGGCGCTCCATCGGCACCCCGAAGCCGGCGGCCTGCACCGAGCCCATGTCGTGTTCGACGGTGGACCGAGCGAGGACCAGGTCGGCCAGTCGAAGCAGCTTGTGGAGCCGCGCGGTCAGCCCGGGTCGGCGTCCATCCGGCCAACGGCTGTCCCGCCGGGGGCAGCCGGACGTCGGCCAGGAGCCGGTCGATCCGCCGAAGTCCCACCCGCGTCGCCGGCAACAGGCCGGGCAAGGACAGCAGCGCCCTCGTCGCCGCGACGATGCGCCGGTTCTCGTCCGTGTCGGTGGTCCCCTCGTCGACCGTGACCTCCGCGGGCAGCAGGACTCCGTACCGACGCAGCTCCTGCTCGCGCACCCGGAGACGAGCGCGGACGAAGGGCAGAGTCTGGTTCTCCGCCCGGTAGCGCGCAGCGGCCCGTGGCGAATCATGGTCAGCGTGCCGGGCCGCCCCGAACTAGAGCCCATCGCCGTCGACGGCGAGGCACGCCTCAGCGCGCTCTGGCCGCGGTCAGCGGGCAACAGGCCCAGTAGCACGCCGGCCAGCGGCCTGCCCTGATCGAGCACCTGAGCAACCTGCAGCTCAGACCAGCCAAGCTCGTGTCCTAGCTCGAGCGAGCCCGGCGACA
>JALYMN010000467.1 GCA_030773675.1 Actinomycetota bacterium | reverse complement strand
GCGCCGCGGCGTCCTTGTCGGACAGCAGCGGCGCCACGTCGTCCGGCCAGGGCAGGTCGAGCTCGGCGTCGAGCGGCGAGACGCCGTGCTCCCGGCCCGGCGCGTAGGGCTCGCTGCACAAGTACGTCACCGACGCGTCGTCGGTCAGCGCCAGGAAGGCGTGGCCCAGCCCCTCGCTGAGGTACACCCCCCGGCGGTCCGTGTCGTCCAGGCGGACCGCGTCGCTCACGCCGAACGTGGGCGAGCCGTCGCGCAGGTCGACCACCACGTCGAGCACGGCCCCGCGCGGGCAGTAGACGTACTTGGCCTGCCCCGGCGGCACGTCGGCGAAGTGGACGCCGCGCAGCGTGCCCCGCGCCGAGACCGAGTGGTTGGCCTGGCGGAGCGCCAGGTCGTGCCCGACGGTCTCGCGCAGCACGTCGGCCTTGAACCACTCGAGGAACACCCCGCGGGGGTCCGCGAACTGCCGGGGCGTGAACGCCCAGGCGCCTGGCACCGCCAGCTCGTCGACCTGCACGGGCAGCGACCCTAGTCAGCCGCGCACGCGTCGGAGGAACTCCTGCGTGCGCGCCTCGCGCGGCGCCTCGACGACCTCGGCAGGCGGGCCGGCCTCCACCACGACGCCGCCGTCCATGAACACGACCGTGTCGGCCACCTCGCGGGCGAACTGCACCTCGTGCGTGACGACGACCATGGTCATGCCCTCGTCGGCCAGGGAACGCATCACCTCGAGCACCTCGCCGACCAGCTCGGGGTCGAGCGCGCTCGTCGGCTCGTCGAACAGGATCAGCTTCGGCTGCATGGCGAGCGCCCGGGCGATGGCGACCCGCTGCTGCTGCCCGCCCGACAGCTGCGCCGGGTAGCTGTCGACGCGGTCGCCGAGCCCGACCCGGGCGAGCAGCTCGCGCCCGCGCGCGACGGCCTCGGCCCTGGGCACCCGCTTGACCTGGACCGGCCCCTCCACCACGTTGCCGAGCGCGGTCATGTGCGGGAACAGGTTGAACCGCTGGAAGACCATGCCGATGTCGGCGCGCTTGCGCGCGGTCTCGTTCTCCTTGAGCTCGTAGAGCCTGCTGCCCTGCTGGCGGTAGCCGACCAGCTCGCCGTCGACCGACAGCCGGCCCGCGTCGATCTTCTCCAGGTGGTTGATGCAGCGCAGGAACGTCGATTTGCCCGAGCCGCTCGGCCCGAGCAGGCAGCACACCTCCCCGGGCTGGACGGTCAGCGTGATGCCCTTGAGCACCTCGAGCCGGCCGAAGGACTTGTGCACGGCCTCGGCCTGCACCATCGGCACGGCGCGCGGCACGGTGCCGGCCTGTCCGGGCGCGGTCACAGCCGCGGCCGGCCGAGGACGCCGGCCCGCACGCGCTGCCAGGGCGTGGGCGGGAGCGTGCGGGAGGCGCCCCGGGCGAAGCGCCGCTCCAGGTAGTACTGGCCCACGCTGAAGACGCTGGTCAGCAGCAGGTACCAGATCGACACGGTGAACAGCAGCTCGATGACCTGCAGGTTGTTGGTGTAGATGCCGACGGCCGACAGCAGCAGCTCGCCGTACTGGATGGTGTAGGCGAGCGAGCTCGTCTTGAGCATGTTGATGAACTCGTTGCCGGTGGGCGGGATGATCACCCGCATCGCCTGGGGCAGCACGATGCGCCGCAGCAGCTGCCCGCGGCGCATGCCGAGCGCCTGCGCGGCCTCCGTCTGGCCCTCGTCGACCGAGGCGATGCCGGCCCGCACGATCTCCGCCATGTAGGCGCCCTCGTTGATGCCCAGCCCGAGCAGGGCGGCGAGGAAGGGCGTCATGAGGTCGCTCGTGGGCGTGCCGAGCACCGTCGGGAAGACGAGCGCGAGGTTGTACCAGATGAGCAGCTGCACGAGCACCGGCGTCCCGCGGAACAGCCAGACGTAGAGCCAGGCGACCGACGACGTGACCGGGTTGCGCGACTGTCGCATGACCGCGAACACGACGCCGAGCACGATGCCGAGGGCCTGCGCCAGCACGCTGATGAGCAGCGTCCGGCCGGCCCCGGCCACGACGGTCTCGAAGGTGAGGAAGGTGCGGGTCGTCGACCACTGGATGTCGGCGCGCGCGAACGCCATGACCACGGTGGCGAGCCCGGCCAGCACGACGGCTCCGCTCACCCACCGCCCCGGGTGCCGGACCGGGACGGCGACGAGCCGCTCGGCCTGCGTCGGCGTCATGGTCGCCCTCGCCGGACGGCTGCCCGGACTACTTGCCGCCGTTCACCGTCGCCTGCTGGACGGCGCCCTGCTGGACGTCCCACTTCTCCAGGACCTCGGCGTAGTCGCCGTTCTCGATGATCGCGTCGAGCGCCTCCTTGACCGCGTCGCGCAGCTGCGTGTCCTCCTTGCGGAAGGCGATGCCGTACGGCCCGGCCTCGATCTGCTCGCCGACGACCTCGAAGTCGTTGCCGCCGCGGGACGTCTGGGCGTTGTACGCCGCCACCGGGAAGTCGTTCATGTCCGCCACCGCGCGGCCCTGCTTGACCTGCAGCAGCGCCTCGGTGTCACGGTCGAAGGCGAGCACCTTCAGCGGCTGGCCGGCGCCCTGGCACTTCTTCGCCTGCTCGGCGGCGACCTCCTCCTGCGTCGTCCCGCGCTGCAGCGCGATGGTCTTGCCGCAGAAGTCATCGAGGCCCTGGATGCCCTCGGGATTGCCCTTCTTCACGAGGATCGAGGTGCCGGCGGTGAAGTAGTCGACGAAGTCGACCTGCTGCTGGCGCTCCGGCGTGTCGCTCATCGCCGAGATGATCACGTCGATGCGCTTGCTGCGCAGGGAGGTGATGAGGCCGTCGAAGGTGCCGTTCTGGAACTGGAACTCCACGCCCAGCTGCTCGCCGAGCTTCGCGGCGATGTCGGGGTCGATGCCGATGACGGTCTTGCCGTCGGTGTCGTAGAACTCGACCGGGGCGTAGGCGATGTCGGAGCCCACGCGGAGCACGCCGGCGTCGCGCACCTGCTGCGGGAGCCGGTCGGCGAGCGGCGCGTCGGCGGCGGCGGCGCTCGGCGCAATGCCCTGAGCCCCCGGCGTGTCGCTGCCTCCGCCGCCGCAGGCGGCGACGAGGGCCAGGGCGACGGGTAGCAGGACGGACAGGCGGCGCACGGGTTCTCTTCGCGGCGGGGACGAGCACGGGTGGCGCCGATCCTGCACCGCTGCACCGGCACTCCTGCTGCGATGCAGCTCTCGCTCGTGCAACGATCCGGGCGCTCGGGTGACCCCCGCACGGCGCTGGCCCGGCCGACCGGCTGCGGGGGAGCGGCGCTGTCCTGCCCATGAACCCGCCCGAGGAGCCTCCCGCGTGACAGCCCAGCCGCACAGCCCCGTCCCGCCCCTGCGCGCCGCCGTGCCCGCGCCCGCCGGCGTGCCCGACGCCGTCGGCACGGCCCTGCCCGTCGCCGCCCCCGCCGCGGTCCCTCCGG
>JALYMN010000466.1 GCA_030773675.1 Actinomycetota bacterium | reverse complement strand
CCATCCTGCTCGGCGCCCTCCTCCTCCTCGTGCCGGTCCGGGTGATGGCGAAGCAGGGGCGACTGCAGCGCGAGCACGGATAGGCGTCCCCGTGCCGTGTGCGCTGTCCGGCTCATGTGGTGGGGGCAGACTGCCGGCACGACACGGCGGTGACGCGCCAGCCCGACGGGGTGCTGTGCAGCTCGGTCGTCGAGCCGGGTGCCACGTCGAGGTCCCAGACGGCCTGGACGGGAGCGCGCAGGGCCTGCACGACCGCCAGTTTGATGGCTCTTCGCATCTCGCCGGGGCGGCTCGTCATGCGGGCGTTTCACGCGGCCTGGGTGACCGCGATGTGGAGCATGATGCGCTGCTGGTAGTGGGTCTGGTTGCGGAACCCGCATCCGACACGCTCGACCTGCTTGATCACCCGGTTGTAGCCCTCGGTCCGGCGTTGGTGACGCGGAGCTCGAGGAAGCCTTCGATCGCGGTCCACCAGGCCTGGATGGTGCTGGCGAGCCGGGTGGTCTCGGGCATGTCCGCGTCGGCGCAGGCGGTGAGGAAGCGGTGCAGCCGGTGCGCGACCTGGTACCGGCTGTAGGCCGGGCCGGTGGTGGCGAGCAGCTGGCGGAGCAGTTCCTTGCAGCCCCAGGCGGCGCCGATCCGGTTGGTCGGGTCGTCACTGGCCAGGACCCGCTGCAGCCGGGCCAGGGCCTGCGGGGACAGCGTGTCGCCGGCACGGAGCAGCAGCCGGCGGTGCGCCCAGGCCGGGTCGGTGCTGCGACCGCGGCGGGCGTGGGTCTGGCGTCGGACGCGCTGGCGGACCTCGGTGACCATCTGGTTGGCGAGCCGAACCAGGTGCCAGTGGTCGACCACGATCCGCACGCCGGGCAGCGCGCGGCGCACGCCAGGCAGCGTTGGGGGCGCTGGGGTCGATCGCGACCGTGGTGATTCCGGCGCGGAACGCCTCGCTCTGCAGTGTCAAGCGCCCTGGCTTGATGGAGACCATCAAGCCAGGGAGGACCGAACATGCCGGCACCGCGCAAGTATCCAGACGAGCTGCGGGAGCGGGCGATCCGGCTCGCGGTCGACGCGCGCAAGGACTCAACGACGCGGCCGGGAGCGCTGGCTCGGATCGGCGGCCAGCTCGGGATCAACCCGGAGACGCTGCGGAACTGGGTGACCCAGGCCGAGATCGACGAGGGCAGCCGTCCGGGCACGACGACCAGCGATGCCGACCGGCTGACTTCGCTCGAGCGTGAGGTCAAGGAGCTGCGCCGAGCGAATGCGATCTTGCGTAGCGCGTCGGCTTTCTTCGCGGCGGAGCTCGACCGCCCGTCTCGCTGATCGTCGACTACATCGACCAGCACCAGGACCAGTTCGGGGTCGAGCCGATCTGCACCGCGTTGACCAGCGCCGAGGTGAAGATCGCTCCGAGCACGTACTACGCCGCCCGAGACCGGCCGCCGTCGGCACGTGCGCTGCACGACGAGCGGCTCAGGGTCGAGGTTCAGCGGGTGCACACCGAGAAATACGGCGTCTACGGCGTGCGCAAGGTCCACGCCCAGCTCGGCCGCGAAGGCGTTCTCGGCGCCAGCGGCCGTCGCCCGGTCGCCCGCTGCACCACGCAGCGACTGATGAAGGACCTGAGCCTGCGCGGCATCTCCCGCGCCAAGGGTCCGCGGACGACCGTGCCGGGCAGCGGCCCGGGCACTCGCCCGGACCTGGTCGAGCGGGCCTTCACCGCCCCCGCACAAGATCGTCTTTGGGTCGCGGACATCACCTTCTGCCGGACTTTCGCCGGCTGGGTCTACGCCGCGTTCGTGCTGGACGTGTTCAGCCGCCGCGTCGTGGGCTGGCAGCTGTCGACCTCGCTGCGCACCGACCTCGCGCTCGACGCCCTCAACATGGGCCTGTGGACCCGAGCGCGCGACGGGCACGACACCAGCGCGCTGGTGCACCACTCCGACCGCGGCGCCCAGTACCTCGCCATCCGCTACATCGAGCGCCTGGCCGAGGCCGGCGCCGTCGCGTCCGTCGGCAGCAAGAGCGACAGCTACGACACCCTGGCCGAGGCGTTCAACAGCCTGTTCAAGGCCGAGCTCGTGCGCAACCGCGGGCCATGGAAGAGCATCGACAACCTCGAGATCGAGGTCGCCGAGTACATCGACTGTTCAACCATTGGCGCCTCCACGGCGAGATGGGCCTCATCCCGCCGGTCGAGTACGAAGACCTGCACCGCCCACCACGCCCGCTCAGCGACCTGCCGAGCGGCACTTCCATGTCTCCATCAAACCCGGCGCTTGACACCGCGCTCTCTCCCCGAGGTGGACCGCCTGGCAGCGATCATCAGAGCCGGCCGGCGATCCTCTCCACCGCGCCGACGACGTCGCCGGCAGCCGGCCAATCGACGACAGGGACGCGCGCCCGGTCCGCCGCGACGACCTCGTCGTTCCACGGCACGCTGCCCGCTAGCTCGAAGGCGTGGCGGTGGCAGAACTCCGCGATAGCCACGCCGTCACCGGGCGAGCGCACCTTGTTGGCGACGACGACGACCCGACCAACGGGCAGCTCGGCGACCAGTGCGGCCATGCGCCGCACCGCCTCGAGCGAGCGGTAGTACGGCTCGGCGACGAGGCAGACGGTGTCGACGTGGCGCACGGTGCCGCGGCTCAGGTGCTCGGGGGAGGCCTCCATGTCAACGACGACTAAGCGGTCCTTCCCGCCGAGGTCCTCGAGCAGCGACGACACGACGGCATGCGCCGAGCACAGGCAGCCCTCGTCGGCGTGCGCAGGT
>JALYMN010000465.1 GCA_030773675.1 Actinomycetota bacterium | reverse complement strand
CGTCCCCGCGGAAGAGGAACGCCACGTGGAGGGGGTTGCCGGGTAGCAGGAGGTACCCGAGGTCCTCCTGCCAGGCGGCCACCCCGTCGACCTCCTCGAGCATGTCGGCCGGCAGGACCTCGGCCAGAAACTGCCGGAAGGCCGGGCAGGCGGCTTGAGGCACGTAGGCGAAAGGCAGCCGCCAGGTGGACAGGACCTTCGGGTCGTGGGGGAGCAGGTCGCCAGTGCGCCACGGAAGGAGCCCGTTGGTGAAGTTGACGACGTGGTCCCAGCCGTCTGCCTGCGGGTGCCCGGTGAGCAGGGGAAGCTCAGGCAGCCGAAGAAGCAGCTCCAGGGGCGCGCGTCCCCCGCCGCCGCCGCCATGCGGCGCTGGTCGCGTGCCGCGGACGTCTCTGGCCGCAGAGCTCGTGCTCGCCGCCAGCGTCGTCTACGCGACGGTGCCGCGCGTGTCGTGGCACGCGCGTACCGGCGACTGGCTGGGCGCCGCGAGCGCGCCGGGCGACACCGGGTCGTCTTGTACGGCTCGCCGTCGCTGCTCGAGCGGGCCGACCTCGGGCGCCGTACCCGTACCTGTGGAGCCTGCCGATGCGCACGCACGACCCCGACCTGCAGCGGCTGCGCGCGCTGTTGGCCGGCCCCGAAGCGCCGGTCTGGGTCGTGCAGACCAGCCGGTGACGGGGCCTGGACGGCGACGGGCGGCTGCGGCAGCTGTTGGAGCAGCGCTACCGGGTGGTCGCCGCGCCCTGCGGCAACCCCGTGCGGCTGCGCAACGACCTCGTCCGGGACCTCTCGCCGCCGCCCCGCTGCTGACCGGCGGCCCGTCCGAGCCGCGCGCTGCCCGCCGTCACCCCTCCTGGTCAGGGCCTGCCGTCGGCTGCTTCTCGACGAGGTAGCGGCCCAGGACGAGCGCGTCCATCCCGCTGCGCAGGTAGTCCGCGACGGTCTCGCCGGGCGTGTTCACCATCGGCTCGCCCCGCAGGTTGAAACTGGTGTTGAGCACGACCGGGACCCCGGTCAGCCGGTCGAACTCGGTGATCAGTCGGTGGTAGGCCGGGTTGAAGTCGCGGGTGACGCTCTGCAGTCGGCCGGTCCCGTCGACGTGCGTGACGGCGGGGATGACGTCGTGCTTGTCCTTGCGCACCGGCAGCACGAGCAGCATGTACGGGTTCGTGGCGTAGCCGTCGAAGTACTCGTGCCCCCGCTCGTCGAGCACGCTCGGGGCGAACGGCCGGAACCCCTCCCGCCGCTTCACCTGGGTGTTGACGACGTCCTTCATCTCGGCCCGCCGTGGGTCGGCGAGGATCGAGCGGGCGCCGAGCGCGCGGGGGCCGATCTCCGCCCGGCCCTGGAACCAGCCGACCACCTTGCCGTCGGCGATCCGCCGCGCCGCCTCGGCCGCGGGGTCCGCGACCTCCCGGAACGTCAGCCCCCGCGCGGTCAGCGCGGCCGCGGTGTCGGCGTCGGTCCAGCTCGGACCCCAGAAGGCATGCTCCATCTGCCAGGCCCGGGGCTGGCCGAGCTGCTGGTGCCACCACCAGGCCGCGGCGCCGACCGCGTTCCCGGCGTCCGACGCGGCCGGCTGGATGAACACCTCGTCGAAGCCGCTCTCCGCGAGGATGCGGGCGTTCATCACCGAGTTCAGTGCGACACCGCCGGCCAGGCACAGGTGGCGCAGCCCGGTCGCCTGCTGCAGCGAGCGGGCGATGTGGACGCCGGCCTCCTCGACGAGGTCCTGGACCGCGTAGGCGAGGTCCTCGTGGTGCCGGGTGATCTCGGACTCCGGCGCGCGCCGGGCCCCGAAGCGCTCGCGCCCACGCCGCGAGAACCGGCCCCGCTCCCGCTGGTAGGCGAACCACGTCAGGTCCAGCGTGAACCGCCCGTCGTCGAGCAGGCGCACCAGGTCGCGCAACTGCGCGACGTAGGTGTCCCGGCCGTACGACGACAGGCCCATGACCTTGCCCTCGTCCGCGCCGGCGTCGAAGCCCAGCAGCCAGGTGAAGGCGGAGTACAGCTCGCCGAGCGAGTGCGGGTTGCGGACCTGCTGCAGCAAGCGCAGCCGGTGCCCTTGGCCGACCTGCATCGTAGTGGACAGGAAGTCGCCGCCGCGGTCAAGGGTCAGCACGGCGGCCTGGTCGAAGGGGCTCGAGAAGAAGGCGCTGGCCGCGTGCGCGTCGTGGTGGCCGACGTTGACGATGCGGCCTCGGTAGTCCCACCGGCGCCGGAACCGCCGCTCCCGGGACACCAGCCGCAGGTCGGTGTACGCCTGCGCGGCCAGCCGCTTCGGCGCGGCGCGCCGCAGGGCGTCAGCCGCGCCGCGGAGGAAGTCGATGCGCGGGTCGTGGGCGAAGGCGACGGCGTCGAGGTCGTGCACCGACAGCCCGGCCTGGCGCAGGCAGAACGCGACGGCGTCGTCGGGGAACGCCTTGGTGTGCGTGTCACGGTTGAAGCGCTCTTGCTCCCCGATCGCGACGACAGCACCGTCGACCAGCAGGCCCGCCGACGTGTCGTGGCTGAACGAGTTGATCCCCAGCACCGCTGTCATGTCGTCGCACTCCTCGCCCCGTGATCAGGTCAGGGACCGTACCGGCGCCCCGGCGGTACGGTCCGTCCGGCGCCTTGCGTGCCGATACCGACCGAGATGAGGCCCCGTGCTCGCACGCCTGCTCGACCTGCTCGTGTGTCCGCAGTGCCAGGGTCGGCTCGTGCTGGCGGAGGAGGTCCGCGAGGGCCGGGACGAGGTGGAGTCGGGGCGGCTGCGCTGTCCGGACGGACATGCCTACCCGGTCGTCGGCGGCATCCCTCGGCTGCTGCCGTCGGGCAGCGACAGCAGCGTCGACCGGGTGCGTGAGAGCTTCAGCCGCGAGTGGACGAACCACAAGCTCGGGATGCGCACCTGGTACCTCGACCTCGACACCCGCGTCCGCGGCACGTTCGTGGAGGCGCTCGAGATCCCGGCGGAGGAGCTGGCCACCAAGCGGGTGCTCGACGCGGGGTGCGGCAACGGGAGCCAGTCGGTTGCGTTCACCGAGTTCGCCGCCGAGGTCGTCGCGCTCGACCTCAGCACCGGGCTCGCGCTAGGCCACGCGTTCCGCGACAGGTGGTCGCGCGGGCGCCGCGAGGCTGTGCATTTCGTGCAGGGGGACGTCGCGCGACCGCCGCTCCCGCCAGGCAGCGTCGACGTCGTCTACTCGTTCGGCGTCCTGCACCACACGCCCGACACCCGGACCAGCTTTCAGGCGCTCGTCCCGCTGCTGCGTCCCGGCGGCACCTTCTACGTCTGGGTCTACCGCTACGAGCCGTTCTGGACGCCGCTGATCCGCCTGCTGCGCGCGGTGACGACGCGCGTCCCGGTGGCGCTGTTCGACCGCCTGACCCGAGTGCTGGCGTGGCCGTTCATCGCCTTCACGATGGCCGCTACCGCGACCGGCATCCGCACCTACCCGCGCATCGACCGGCGTGAGGCGACGCTCGCCCTGATGGACATCTTCGCCGCGCCCTACGCGCATCACCACTCTCCTGCCGAGGTTCGCGCGTGGTTCGCCGAAGCCGGGTTCAGCGACGTCCGCGAGTGCAACCACGCGCGGCGAGGCTTCGCGGTCGTCGGCCGGCTCGCGTCCCGCGACTGACGCCTGGTCGTCGGCGCCGCAGGGGTGATCGCCGCCCCCGGAACCTGTCAACCTGTCTGGGGCACCTTCCAGCAGGCGTTCGGACAGCGCTGCGCTTTCCCGGGGTGCGAGCAGCCAGCCGACGGCCTTGCGGCTGAACACGTCGAGCACACGTAGAGGTAGTAGGAGGTCCACTTCACCGGCCCCGCAGCTTCGTGTCCCAGGACGGACCTGGTTCGTTGGGCGTTCACCAGCTCCCGCGCCAGCCGCTCGTTCTCCTTCTGCAGCCGGGCGTTCTCCCGCTCCACCGGGTCCGCGGGCGGACGGCCCAGCGGGGCGGACAAACCGGCGAGCGCGCACGACGTGCTCGCTCGCCTTCCGTAGGAGGCGCTGCGCGAAGCTCAGCGAACGCTGTGCCGACGAGCAGGCGGGCGCACGACCTGTGTGCCCGGGCACTGCCCGAGCTGCTCAGGCGGCGGCCCTGGTCAGTTGCCGGCGGCCCTGTACTTTTCGACGACGTCGGGGCTGATGCGCCCGCGCGGAGAGACCTTGACCCCGTTGGCCTCTGCCCAACTGCGCACGGCCCTTGGGTCCACCTCGTTGCTCGTGCGCTGCTTGGGAGCAGCCGACCGGCCACTGCGGCCCCGGCTGGAGCCACCCAGGGGGCGGGCGACGGAGATGAACGGCGCCAGGACCTCGCGCAGGTCA
>JALYMN010000464.1 GCA_030773675.1 Actinomycetota bacterium | reverse complement strand
CTGTCGGTCCTTGCGTGGCGCGACCTGCCGGTCGACCCGGACGGCGCCGGCGTGGGCGCCACCGCGTGCGCCGTGATGCCGCGCTTCGCGCAGGTGGTCCTCGTCGCCGCCGAGGAGCTCGAGCCCTTCGCGCTGGAGCGGCGGGCCTTCGTCACCCGCAAGCGCGCCGAGCACGAGGCCGGGACCTACTTCCCGTCGCTCTCGGCGCGGACGCTCGTCTACAAGGGGATGCTCACGACCGACCAGCTCGAGCCGTTCTTCCCCGACCTGTCCGACCCGCGGTTCGAGAGCGCGCTAGCGCTGGTGCACAGCCGCTTCTCCACCAACACCTTCCCGAGCTGGCCGCTCGCCCACCCGTACCGCTACATCGCGCACAACGGCGAGATCAACACCGTCAAGGGCAACCGCAACTGGATGCGCGCCCGCGAGGCGCTGCTGCGCGGGCCGCACGAGCTGCCCGACGACCTGTCTCGGCTCTTCCCGGTCTGCACGCCCGGCGCGAGCGACTCGGCGTCGTTCGACGAGGTGCTCGAGCTGCTGCACATGGGCGGCCGCTCCCTCCCGCACGCCGTGCTGATGATGGTCCCGGAGGCGTGGGAGAACGCGCCGGACATGGACCCCGCCAAGCGCGCCTTCTACGCCTTCCACGCGAGCCTCATGGAGCCGTGGGACGGGCCGGCGTGCGTGACGTTCACCGACGGCACGTCGATCGGTGCCGTGCTCGACCGCAACGGCCTGCGCCCCGGGCGCTGGTGGCAGACCGCCGACGGCCGCGTCGTGCTCGCCAGCGAGGTCGGCGTCCTCGACATCCCGGCCGACTCGGTCGTCGCCAAGGGCCGCCTGCAGCCGGGGAAGATGTTCCTCGTCGACACGGCGAAGGGCCGCATCGTCACCGACGACGAGGTCAAGGCGGAGCTGGCTGCCGAGCACCCGTACGCCGACTGGCTGCACACCGGGCAGCTGCACCTCGACGACCTCGCCGCGCGGGAGCACGTCGTCTACTCGCACGAGTCGGTGCTGCGCCGTCAGCAGGTCTTCGGCTACACCGAGGAGGAGCTGCGCATCCTGCTCGCCCCGATGGCGAAGACCGGTGCCGAGCCGATCGGATCGATGGGCACCGACACTCCGGTCGCCGTGCTGTCCGAGCGCCCGCGGCTGCTGTTCGACTACTTCAGCCAGCTGTTCGCCCAGGTGACGAACCCGCCGCTGGATGCGATCCGCGAGGAGCTCGTCACCAGCCTCGCCGGCAGCGTCGGGCCGGAGCAGAACCTGCTCGAGCCGGGGCCGGCGTCCTGCCGGCAGGTCGTGCTGCCGTTCCCCGTGCTGTCCAACGACGACCTGGCCAAGCTCCAGCACGTCAACGACGACGGCGACATGCCCGGCTTCGCGGCGGTCACCGTGCACGGCCTCTACCCGGTCGACGGCGGCGGCGAGGCGCTGCGCGACGCGCTCGACCGGGTGCGTCGCGAGGTGAGTGCCGCCATCGCCGCCGGCGCGCGGATCATCGTGCTGTCCGACCGCGACTCGACCGAGAAGATGGCGCCGATCCCGTCGCTGCTGCTCACCAGCGCGGTGCACCACCACCTCATCCGGGAGAAGACGCGCACCCGCGTCGGTCTCGTCGTGGAGTCCGGCGACGCCCGCGAGGTGCACCACGTCGCGCTGCTCGTCGGGTACGGCGCCGCGGCGGTCAACCCCTACCTGGCGTTCGAGACGATCGAGAAGCTCATCGAGGCGGGCGACCTCGACGTCGACCCGCGCAAGGCGATTGCGAACTACGTCAAGGCCGCCGGCAAGGGCGTCCTCAAGGTGATGAGCAAGATGGGCATCAGCACCATCGCGTCGTACACCGGGGCGCAGGTCTTCGAGGCGCTCGGGCTGTCGCAGGAGCTCGTCGACGAGTTCTTCACCGGCACGACGAGCCGGCTCGGCGGGGTCGGCCTCGACGTCCTCGCCGCGGAGGTGGCCGCCCGGCACCGGCGTGCCTACCCGGCCAACCCGACCGAGCGGGCGCACCGCGGGCTGGAGACCGGCGGCGAGTACCAGTGGCGCCGCGAGGGCGAGGTGCACCTGTTCAACCCGGACACGGTGTTCCGCCTGCAGCACTCGACCCGGTCGCAGAAGTACGACGTGTTCAAGGAGTACACGTCGCGCGTCGACGAGCTGTCGGCGAAGGCGGGCACCCTGCGCGGCCTGTTCGCGCTGCGCGACGGGCTGCGCCCGCCGGTGCCGCTCGACGAGGTCGAGCCGGTGAGCGAGATCGTGAAGAGGTTCAACACCGGCGCCATGTCGCTCGGCTCGATCAGCCCCGAGGCTCACGAGACGCTCGCCGTCGCCATGAACCGGCTCGGCGGGCGGAGCAACACCGGCGAAGGCGGCGAGGACCCGGAGCGGCTCTACGACCCGACCCGGCGCAGCGCGATCAAGCAGGTCGCGAGCGGCCGGTTCGGCGTGACCAGCGAGTACCTCGTCAACGCCGACGACATCCAGATCAAGATGGCGCAAGGCGCCAAGCCCGGCGAGGGCGGGCAGCTGCCGGGCAACAAGGTCTACCCGCACATCGCGCGCACCCGGCACTCCACCCCGGGCGTCGGGCTGATCTCACCGCCGCCGCACCACGACATCTACTCCATTGAGGACCTCGCCCAGCTCATCCACGACCTCAAGAACGCCAACAAGGACGCCCGGATCCACGTCAAGCTCGTGGCCGAGGTGGGCGTCGGAACCGTCGCGGCGGGCGTGTCCAAGGCGCACGCCGACGTCGTGCTCATCTCCGGCCACGACGGCGGCACGGGCGCCTCGCCGCTGACGTCGCTCAAGCACGCCGGCTCGCCGTGGGAGCTCGGGCTCGCCGAGACGCAGCAGACGCTGCTGCTCAACGGGCTGCGTGACCGGATCGTCGTCCAGGTGGACGGGCAGCTCAAGACCGGCCGCGACGTCGTCATCGCCGCGCTGCTCGGGGCCGAGGAGTACGGCTTCGCCACCGCCCCGCTCGTCGTCAGCGGCTGCATCATGATGCGGGTCTGCCACCTCGACACCTGTCCGGTGGGCGTCGCCACGCAGAACCCGAAGCTGCGGGCGAAGTACACCGGCAAGGCCGAGCACCTCGTGACGTTCTTCGAGTACGTCGCGCAGGAGGTCCGCGAGCACCTCGCCGCGCTGGGCTTCCGCAGCCTCGACGAGGCGATCGGGCACGCCGAGGTGCTGGACACCCGCCGCGCCGTCGAGCACTGGAAGGCTGCCGGGCTCGACCTCGCCCCCGTCCTTCACGTGCCCGACCTGCCGGGCGGTGCCGCGCTCACCTGCACGGGCGAGCAGGACCACGGGCTCGACGCGGCGCTCGACAACACCCTGATCGCGCTCGCCGCCGACGCGCTGCGCGACGGGACGCCGGTGCGCTTCTCCCTGCCGGTGCGCAACGTGAACCGCACGGTCGGCACCATGCTCGGCGCGGAGGTCACCCGGCGCCACGGCGGCAAGGGCTTGCCCGACGACACGGTGCACATCACGCTCAGCGGCAGCGCCGGGCAGTCGTTCGGCGCCTTCCTGCCGCGCGGCGTGACCCTGCGCCTGCACGGCGATGCCAACGACTACGTCGGCAAGGGGCTGTCGGGCGGGCGGATCGTCGTCCGGCCCGACCCGGGCGCGCCGTTCGCCGCCGAGCACAACGTCATCGCCGGCAACACCCTCCTGTACGGCGCCACCGGCGGCACCCTGCTCGTGCGCGGCGTCGTGGGGGAGCGGTTCTGCGTCCGCAACTCGGGGGCGACCGCCGTCGTGGAGGGCGTCGGCGACCACGCCTGCGAGTACATGACCGGCGGGCGGGTGGCGATCCTCGGGCCGACGGGGCGCAACGTCGCGGCCGGCATGAGCGGCGGCGTGGCCTACCTGCTCGACCTCGACGAGAGCCGCGTCAACCCCGAGATGGTCGACCTCGAGCCGCTCGACGAGGGCGACCGCGAGACGCTGCGCGAGATGCTCGCCGCGCACGCCGAGGAGACCGGATCGCCCGTCGCGGCCGGCCTGCTCGTCGACTGGCCGTCCGCCGCCGTCCGGTTCACCAAGGTCATGCCCCGCGACTACAAGCGCGTGCTGACCGCCATGGAGCAGGCGCGCGCCGACGGCGTCGACCCCGACGAGGCCGTGATGGCCGCGGTCGCGCCGGCGCCGAGCAACGTGACGACGACCGCGAAGAGGGGCTGAGATGACCGACCCCAAGGGCTTCCTGGAGCACGGCCGGGCCACGCCGCAGCGCCGCCCGGTCGACGTCCGCATCCGCGACTGGAAGGAGGTGTACGAGGACGTCCCCGAGCCCTTCATCACCACCCAGGCCGCGCGGTGCATGGACTGCGGCATCCCCTTCTGCCACAACGGCTGCCCGCTCGGGAACCTCATCCCGGAGTGGAACGACCTCGTCTACCGGTCCGACTGGGCCGACGCGAGCGAGCGGCTGCACGCGACCAACAACTTCCCGGAGTTCACCGGGCGGCTGTGCCCGGCGCCGTGCGAGGCCGCCTGCGTGCTCGGCATCAACGACGACCCGGTGACGATCAAGCAGGTCGAGGTCGAGATCGCCGACAGGGCGTGGGAGGAGGGGCGGGTCGTCCCGCAGCCGGCCCGGGAGCGCACCGGCCGCCGGGTCGCCGTCGTCGGCTCCGGGCCCGCCGGGCTCGCCGCCGCCCAGCAGCTCACCCGGGCCGGCCACGACGTCGTCGTGCTGGAGCGGGCCGACCGCATCGGCGGGCTGCTCCGCTACGGGATCCCCGAGTTCAAGATGGAGAAGCGCGTCCTCGAGCGGCGGCTCGAGCAGATGCGGGCCGAGGGCACGGAGTTCCGCACCGGTGTCGACGTCGGCGTGGACGTGACGGTCGAGCAGCTGCGGGCGTCGTACGACGCGGTCGTGCTCGCCGGCGGCGCCACGCTCGGCCGCGACCTGGCCGCGCCGGGCCGCGACCTCGCCGGCATCCACCTGGCGATGGAGTACCTCGTGCCCGCGAACCGGGTGCAGGAGGGCGACCTGCAGGCGCCGCCCATCAGCGCCGAGGGCAGGGACGTCGTCATCATCGGCGGCGGCGACACCGGGGCCGACTGCCTCGGCACGGCCGTCCGCCAGGGCGCGCGCAGCATCACGCAGCTCGAGATCATGCCGCGGCCGCCGCAGGAGCGGCCGGACACCACGCCCTGGCCCACCTGGCCGCTGGTCTACCGCACCTCCAGCGCGCACGAGGAGGGCGGGGAGCGGATGTTCTCGGTGAACACCGAGCGGTTCACCGGTGACGCCGACGGTCGGGTGGCAGGCCTGGACCTGGTCGACGTCGAGATGGTCGACGGACGCTTCCAGCGGGTCCAGGGCACCGAGCGGCACCTGCCGGCCCAGCTGGTCCTGCTCGCGATGGGCTTCACCGGTCCGCAGCGGCAGGGCCTGCTCGAGCAGCTCGGGGTCGACCTCGACGGCCGGGGCAACGTCGCCCGCGACGCGCACTGGGCCACGAGCGCCCCGGGCGTGTGGGTGTGCGGCGACATGGGCCGGGGGCAGTCGCTCATCGTCTGGGCGATCGCCGAGGGCCGGGCGGCGGCCGCCGCGGTCGACCGGGCGCTGTCCGGCGAGACCCTGCTGCCCTCGCCGGTGACGCCCGCCAGCCGCTGAGACGGGCTGGGCCGACCGGGCGGCGCCCTGCGCCGTCCGGGTGGAACGCGCGCGCCCGACCGGTGCGCGGGACCGGCGCGGGGCAGGCTGGAGCGCACCGTCGCCGTCGTCCAGCCCGGAGGGGCCGCTCGTGTACTCCCTCGTCAGCGCCAGCGTCCTGGCCCTGGACCTCGCGCGGCACCCCAGCGGCGCCGCGGTGGCCGACACCGTCGACCGGGTCCTGTGCCTGACCCGGGACGACGTGGCCGCCCTGGCGGCAGCGGCGCGCGGCGCGCCGAGCCGCGT
>JALYMN010000463.1 GCA_030773675.1 Actinomycetota bacterium | reverse complement strand
GCCGCGAGGTCGTCGTACGCCGAGGGGCCGGCCGCGTGCCCGGCGTCGGTGAGCGCGTAGACCCGGGCGGGACGCCCGCGCCGGCGCATCCCCGGCCGGCGGGCCTCGCGCGTGGTCACCGTGCCCTCGGCGAGCAGGGCGTCGAGGTGGCGGCGGACCCCGGCGGGGCTCACCGCGAGCCGCTCCGCCAGCACGGCCGCGGTCGACGGGCCGAGCTCGAGCAGCAGCGCCAGCACGCGCTCGCGCGTGCCCGCCTGCGCCCTGTCCTCGCCCGTCGGCCGTCCCACGGTTTTCACAACGCCAGTGTGCGCTAAATGCTGCCCCAGGTCGAACCGGGCCGGGGCCCGCCGGGCGTGACGTGGTGCACGCTGAGCGCCCTCCTCCTCCCGCTCCTAGGCTGTCGGCCGTGGACTCCCCCGCTGTCGAGGTCGACGGCCTCGTCAAGCGGTACGGCGCCCGCACTGCCGTCGACGAGCTGTCGCTGTCCGTGCGGCCCGGGACCGTCCTCGCCCTGCTCGGCCCCAACGGCGCCGGGAAGACCACCACCGTCGAGGTCTGCGAGGGCTTCCGCACCCCGGACGCCGGGGCGGTGCGGGTCCTCGGCCGGTCGCCGCGCGACCCCGCGCTGCGCCCCCGGGTGGGGGTCATGCCGCAGTCCGGCGGCGCGTACCCCGGCCTGCGCGCCGGGGAGATGCTGCGCCTGGTCGCGTCGTACGCGGCGCACCCGCACGACCCGGACGACCTGCTCGCCCGGCTCGGGCTCGCCGAGGTCGCGCGCACGCCGTACCGGCGGCTGTCCGGCGGGCAGCAGCAGCGCCTGTCGCTGGCGACCGCCGTCGTCGGGCGTCCGGAGCTCGTGTTCCTCGACGAGCCGACCGCCGGGCTCGACCCGCAGGCCCGCCGGGCGACGTGGGAGCTGGTCGACGCGCTGCGCCGCGACGGCGTCACGGTCGTGCTCACCACCCACCACATGGAGGAGGCGGAGCGCCTCGCCGACGACGTCGTCATCGTCGACGCGGGCCGGGTGGTCGCCGCGGGCACCGTCCGGGACCTGACCAGCACGGGCGCCGCCGGCTCGCTGCGCTTCACCGGCCCGGCCGGGCTCGACTTGGACCAGCTGCTGCTCGCCCTGCCCGAGGGCGTCGTCGGCAAGGAGTCCCCCGCCGGGCAGTACCTCCTGGAGGGCGAGATCGACCCGCAGCTGCTGGCCAGCGTCACGAGCTGGTGCGCCTCGCACGGGGTCCTGGCGCGCGACCTGCGGGTCGAGCACCGCAGCCTGGAGGACGTGTTCCTCGAGCTCACCGGCCGGGAGCTGCGCGCATGAGCGGTCGAGCACGGAGCTCGCGATGCGGCGGTGACCCCGCGTGAGCGCCTCGTCGTGGACGCCGGGCGCGCTCGCCCCCCGCCCCGAGCGCGCGTCCCTCGGCCGGATGCTCGCCGCGCAGACCGCGGCCGAGCTGCGGCTCACCCTGCGCAACGCCGAGCAGGTGCTGCTCACGCTCGTGCTGCCGCTCGGCCTGCTCGTCGTGCTCACCCTGCTGCCGTTCGTGTCGGTGGACGGCGCCCACACCGCCGCCGAGCGGGCCGGCTTCTTCGTGCCCGGCGTGCTCGCGCTCGCCGTCATGAGCTCGGCCTTCACAGGGCAGGCCATCGCGACCGGCTTCGAGCGGCAGTACGGCGTGCTCAAGCGGCTCGGCGCCACCCCGCTCCCCCGCTCGGTGCTGCTCGGGGCCAAGACGCTCGGCGTGCTCGCCGTCCAGGTGCTGCAGCTGACCCTGGTCGCGCTCGTCGGCCTGGCGCTCGGCTGGGACCCGCGGGGCGGGGTGGTCCCCGTGCTGCTGCTCGTCGCGCTCGGCACCGCCGCGTTCAGCGGGCTCGGGCTGCTGCTCGGCGGGACGCTGCCCGGCCTCACCGCGCTGGCCGCCGCGAACCTGCTCTGGCTGGTCCTGCTCGTCCTCGGCGGCGTCGTTTTCGGCGTCGAGGAGTTCGGGGCGGCCGCCGGCGTCCTGCGGCTGCTGCCGACGGCCGCGCTGTCGTCCGGGCTTCGCGAGGTGCTTGCGGAGGGCAGCGGGGTACCGCTGCGGGACGCAGCCGCGCTGGCGGTCTGGGCGGTCGCCGGGCTCGGCGCCGCCACCCGCTTCTTCCGCTGGGAGTAGAACTGTGACCCGAGCCCTGCAGCTGCTGGCTGCGGCGCTGTTCCTCCTGCTCGTCGTGCTGGGCCTGCGCCGCCGCCGGCGCCGCGCCCCGCTGCGCCTGGCCTCCGGCCCCGCCGAGGGCGTGCTCACCGACGACGGCATCCGGCTGCACGTCGAGGAGGACGGCGACCCGGACGCGCCGGTCACCGTCGTGTTCTCGCACGGCTTCACCGCGCAGCTGGGCGAGTTCGACCTGCAGCGCGAGACGCTGCGCTCCCGCGCCCGGCTGGTGCTCTACGACCAGCGGGGACACGGCCGCAGCCCGCTCGGCGACCCCCTGAACGCCACCATCGAGCAGCTGGGCCGGGACCTCGCCGCCGTGATCGCGCAGCGGGTGCCGACCGGGCCGGTCCTGCTCGTCGGGCATTCGATGGGCGGGATGACGCTCATGACCTTCGCCCGGCAGCACCCGGAGGTCGTGCGGTCCCGCGTGATCGGGGCGTTCCTGCTGGCGACGTCCGCCGAGGAGGTCGTCTCCACCGGTCCGGTGGGCCTGACCGTGCGGCTGCTCACCCGGCTCGGCCTGCTGCCGCTGTGGCTGCGGTCGCTGCGCCTGTCGGCTCCGCTGATGGACCGGACGCGCATGCGCGGCACCCTCGCCGCCCGTCTGTTCTTCGAGCGGTACCTGTTCGGCTGCGACGACGCCACGCCCGAGCACGTCCGGCAGGTGCAGGACCTGCTGGAGGCCACGCCGTACACGACGACGACCGCGTTCTACCCGAGCTTCGTCACCCACGACGAGCGCGACAGCCTGCCGGTGCTCGCGCCGCTGCCCGTCACCGTGCTCGTCGGCGAGTGCGACCGGCTCACGCCCACCGCCAACAGCGTCCGCATGGCCGAGGCGCTCGGGCCGTCCGCGCGGCTCGTCGTCGTGCCCGGCGCCGGGCACACCGTCAACCTCACCCGCCGCGAGGTCGTCGACCGGGAGCTCGTGGACCTGCTCGAGCGCGCCCGCCGCTCTTCCGCGGTCGCCTGACGTCCGGCAGGTCGCGCCGAGAGTGCGCCCGTAGCCTGGGCGGGTGTCCGTCCTGCGTCCGACACCCGCGACCGTGCGCCGGCTGGCGCTGGCCAGCGTGGTCGCCAACAGCGTCATCGTGGTCACCGGCGGCGGCGTCCGCCTGACCGCCAGCGGCCTGGGCTGTCCCACCTGGCCGCGCTGCACGGCGTCGAGCTACACCCCGACGCCCGAGGACGCCGTCCACGGGGTGATCGAGTTCGGCAACCGCCTGCTGACCTTCGCGCTCACCGCCGTGGTGGTCGCGCTGCTGGTGGCCGTCCTGCGCTCCCGCCCGCGCCGCCCGGACCTCGTGCAGCTGGCCGTCCTGGGCTTCCTCGGCATCCCCGCGCAGGCGCTGCTCGGCGGGGTCACGGTGCTCACCGGGCTCAACCCGTGGACCGTCATGGGGCACTTCCTGCTGTCGATGGTGCTCGTCGGGCTCGCGACGGTGCTGTGGGTGCGCAGCGGCGAGGGCGACGGGCCGGTCCGGGGGCTCGCGCCCCTGCCGCTGCGCCGGCTGGCCTGGGCGCTCGTCGGCGTCGTCGGCGTGGCGCTCGGGCTGGGCACCGTGGTCACCGGCAGCGGGCCGCACTCGGGAGACCCCGCCGCCGGGCGCACCGGCTTCGATCCGGCCCTGGTGAGCCAGCTGCACGCCGACGTCGTGCTGCTCCTCGTCGGCCTGACCGTCGCGCTGTGGGTCGCGCTGCGCGCCGTCGGCGCGCCGTCCCGGGCGGTCGCCGTGCTGCTCGCCGTCGAGCTGGCGCAGGGCCTGGTCGGCTACGTGCAGTACTTCACCGACCTCCCCGAGGTGCTCGTGGCGCTGCACATGGCGGGGGCCTGCGTCACGGTCGTCGCCGTCGTCCGGGCGGCGCTGAGCCTGCGGGAGCGCGCCGGCGTCGTCGTCCCGGCGCAGGAGTCGCGGGCGCTGTCGGCCCAGCCGGCGTAGGTCCGCTCCGTCGCTTGCGCTGTGTAGACCTACGCCCTTGCCGCCCGCGGTCAGGCGGGGCCGAGGTCTACACCAGACGGCGCTCGGCCGCCCGCCGGTAGGCCGCCCGCACCTTGTGCACTGCGCCCTCGAGGTGCCGCAGGTCGCGGGCGGTCAGGACGACGACCTCCCAGCCTGCGGCGCGGGTCAGCTCGTCCCGGTCGACGTCGGCCTGCCAGCCGCGGCCCCTGCTCCAGGTTCACGAGCCCGTCGTACTGCACGGCGACACGGGCCCTGCGGTCCGCGAGATCCGGCGTCGCGAGCCACTGGCCGTGCTCGTCGAGCACCCGGACGCCGTGCTGCAGCCCGGTCAGGCCGGCTCCGTGCAGCAGCAGCCGCGTGTGCGTCTCCCCCGGCGAGTCCGAGCCAGGGTCGACGAGAGGCACGCGCTTGGCGCACACGCGGCGCACCACGCCGTCCCCACGCGCCGTCGACGGCCGCACGCAAGCGCTCCAGGCCGGTACGTCGGGCGACGGCGTCGCCCAGCACGACCAAGGGCACGGGGGGCAGCCCGGCCGCGAGGTCCAGCCAGGTCCGCACGGGCGTGGTGACGGGCCGTCCGCGGTGCACGAGCACCTCGTGCGGTGACAGCGGCGCGCGGTGGGTGCGCAGGCCGGGCCGCTGCGACACCCCGGCGGACCGGGTGCGGGTGAGGTGCACCAGGTCGTCGCGGTCGACCGGGAGCCCGAGCAGCCGCGCTGCGTCGTGTGACTGAGCACTGCGTCGGACACGGCGACCAGCGCGGCGTCCGCAGCCAGCTCGAGGTCGTGCAGTGGCGACCCCAGTACGTGGACGTCGCGGCCGAGACGCTGGAACCGCCGCGCGCGCAGCTGCTGCCGGGTGTACGGCGAGGAGGAGCCGCGGAACGGGGAGGCGCCGGGCATGCGGCGCAGCGTGTACGTCAGCGGCCCGCGTGCCGTCGTCGTCCACAGCCTGTCCTCGTTGCCCAGGTCGGCGCACGCCCGCCGGGCACGGGGTGTGGACGTGTGCCCCGCGCGGAGGGCGAGCAGGGGCGGAGGTCTACACCCGGCGTCAGGCGGAGCGGGCGGCGGGCTCAGACCAGCTGGTCGACGGCGACGGCGAGGAACAGCAGCGCAAGGTAGGTGATGGACCAGTGGAACAGCCGCATCGGGCTGCCGGAGGCGCCGGCGCGGGCGGCGCGCACCCACAGCGCGTTCTCGCGCAGGAACACCGCTCCCAGCACGGCGGCGCTGACGCCGTACAGGACGCCGGAGACGCCGAGCGGCCACACGAGCAGCAGGGACACGGCGACCATCACCCAGGCGTAGACGAGGCTGCGCCGCGCTACGACGACCGGGCCGGCCACGACGGGCAGCATCGGCACCCCGGCCGCGGCGTAGTCGTCGCGGTAGCGCATGGCGAGCGCCCAGGTGTGCGGCGGCGTCCAGAAGAAGATGACGGCGAACAGCACGAGCGGCGCGAGGTCGACCCGACCCGTCACCGCGGACCACCCGATGACCACCGGCATGCAGCCGGCGACGCCGCCCCAGACGACGTTCTGCGCCGTCCGGCGCTTGAGCACCATCGTGTAGACGAGCACGTAGAACGCGATGGTCGCGACGGCGAGGACCGCCGACAGCACGTTCGTCGTGACCCCGAGGAACACCGCCGACAGCACCCCGAGCACCAGCCCGAACACGAGCGCGCTGCGCGGCGTGACGGCGTGCCGGGCCAGCGGACGGCGCTCTGTGCGGTGCATGAGCACGTCGATGTCGCGGTCGTACCAGCAGTTGAGCGCGTTCGCGCTGGCCGCGGCGAGCGAGCCGCCGACGAGCGTGGCGAGGACCAGCCCGAGCGGCGGGAGCCCCTGCGCGGCCAGGACCATCGTCGGCACCGTGGTGACGAGCAGCAGCTCGATGACCCGCGGCTTGGTCAGCGCGACGTACGCGCGGACGGTCGCGCCCGCCGTGCCGCGCTGGCGGTCCGCACGGCCTGCGGGAGCGGGGCCGGGAGCGGGGCGACGCGGGTCGGCGAGCTGCTCGGCCGACAGAGTCACGGGCGAGACACTACCGGCGGGTCCTGCTCCTCTCCTGCCAGGTCGCCCGCGCGTCCAGGCCCGCGGACGAGGGCACGGACCAGGGCGTGGCGGCCGGTTCGCGCCGGGGGGCAGGGGGCACCGCACCGGTAGGGTCGGGACCAAGATCACGACCATCCCCCGTACGTCGAGAGGCCTCTCGTGACCGAGAACACCCTGACCGAGACCGACCTCGACCGGCGCACCGTCGACATCGCGCGGGCGCTCGCCATGGACGCGGTCGAGGCGGCGGGCTCGGGGCACCCGGGCACGGCGATGAGCCTGGCTCCGCTGGCGACGCTGCTGTTCCAGCGCTTCCTGCGCCACGACCCCTCCGACCCCGCCTGGCCCGGGCGCGACCGCTTCGTCCTCTCGTGCGGCCACTCGAGCATCACCCTCTACACACAGCTCTACCTGTGCGGCTACGGGCTGACCCTCGAGGACCTCGCCCACCTGCGGCAGTGGGGCTCGCTCACCCCGGGCCACCCGGAGCAGGGCCACACGCCGGGCGTCGAGACGACGACCGGCCCGCTCGGGCAGGGCGTCGGCAACGCGGTCGGCATGGCCATGGCGGCCCGGCGCGAGCGCGGCCTGCTCGACCCGGACGCCGCGCCCGGCACGTCGCCGTTCGACCACACCGTCTGGTGCGTCGCCTCCGACGGCGACCTCGAGGAGGGCGTCTCGGCCGAGGCGAGCTCGCTCGCCGGCACGCAGCAGCTCGGCAACCTTGTGCTCGTCTGGGACGACAACCGGATCAGCATCGAGGACGACACCTCGATCGCCTTCACCGAGGACGTCGCCGCCCGCTACGAGGCCTACGGCTGGCAGGTGCAGCGTGTGTCCTTCGTGCAGGACGACGGCTCCTACCAGGAGGACGTCGACGCCCTCGCCGCGGCCCTCGAGGCCGCGCGGGCGGAGACCAGCCGTCCTTCGTTCATCGCGCTGCGCACGATCATCGGCTGGCCCGCCCCGACCAAGCAGGGCACCGGCAAGGCGCACGGCGCCGCGCTCGGCGCCGAGGAGGTCGCCGCCACCAAGGAGGTGCTCGGCCTGCCGCCGGGGGCCTTCGACGTGCCGGACGAGGTGCTGCAGCACGCCCGGGGCGTGGTCGCCCGCGGCCGCGAGGCGCACGCCGCCTGGCAGAAGACCTACGACGCCTGGGCGCAGGCGGACCCGGACCGCCTCGCGCTGCACCACCGGCTGCAGAAGCGCGCCCTGCCGGACGGCTGGGCGGACGCCCTGCCGGAGTTCCCGGCAGACCAGAAGGGCGTCGCGACGCGCAAGGCGAGCGGGCAGGTGCTCAATGCGGTCGCGCCGGCGCTGCCGGAGCTGTGGGGCGGTTCGGCCGACCTCGCAGAGAGCAACAACACGACGCTGGAGGGGGAGCCGAGCTTCCTGCCCGAGGAACGGGGCTCGGCCATGTTCCCGGGCAACCCCTACGGGCGCGTCCTGCACTTCGGCGTGCGCGAGCACGCCATGGGGTCGATCATGAACGGGATTGCCCTGCACGGCGGACTGCGCGTGTACGGCGGCACGTTCCTCGTCTTCAGCGACTACATGCGCCCCGCCGTCCGGCTCGCCGCGATCATGGGCCTGCCGGTCACCTACGTCTGGACGCACGACTCGATCGGGCTCGGCGAGGACGGCCCCACCCACCAGCCGATCGAGCAGCTCGCCGCGCTGCGCGCGATCCCCGGCCTCGACGTCGTCCGGCCGGCGGACGCCAACGAGACCGCGGTCGCCTGGCGCACCGTGCTCGGCAAGACCGACGGCCCCGCGGGCATCTGCCTCACCCGGCAGAACGTGCCCACCTTCGACCGCAGCGTGTTCGCCAGCGCCGAGGGCACCACGCGCGGCGCGTACGTGCTCCGCGACGCCTCGACCGGCCAGGCCGAGGTCGTCCTCCTCGGCACCGGCAGCGAGGTGCAGATCGCGGTGGCCGCCCAGGAGCGGCTCGAGGCCGAGGGCATCCCGACCCGCGTGGTGTCGGTGCCGTGCGTCGAGTGGTTCCGGGCGCAGGACGAGGCCTACAAGCGCACGGTGCTGCCGCCCGACGTCCGGGCGCGGGTGTCGGTCGAGGCCGCGGTGTCGCAGGGCTGGCACGAGTGGGTCGGCGAGGCCGGCGAGTGCGTGGCCCTGGAGCACTTCGGGGCGAGCGCGCCGTACAGCGTGCTGTACGAGCAGTTCGGCCTGACCGCCGAGCGCGTGGTGGCCGCCGCGCGGTCGTCGCTGTCCAAGCTGGGCAGGACCCGTGGTGCGACCACCGGCAACTGACCTGTCCGTCGCTCGACCCACCCGCCGTCCCGCCCTCGAAGGAGGAGCCGTGTCCGACGCGCTCGCTGACCTCACCGCCGCAGGAGTGGCCGTGTGGCTCGACGACCTGTCCCGGGAGCGGCTGCGCTCGGGCAACCTGCAGGAGCTCGTCGACACCCGCTCCGTCGTCGGCGTCACCACCAACCCCTCGATCTTCCAGAAGGCGCTGTCCGACGGCGCGGCGTACGACGAGCAGGTCCGCGAGCTGGCCCTGCGCGGCACCGACGTCGGCGAGGCCGTGCGGGCGCTGACGACGTACGACGTGCGGTGGGCCTGCGATGTCCTGGCCCCGGTGCACGAGCGCACCGGCGGGGTCGACGGCCGCGTGTCCATCGAGGTGGACCCGCGGATCAGCTCCGACACCGACCGCACCGCCGCCGAGGCCAAGGCGCTGTGGTGGCTCGTGGACCGGCCGAACCTCTACATCAAGATCCCGGCGACCCTCGAGGGGCTGCCGGCGATCACGCAGTGCCTCGCGCTCGGCATCAGCGTCAACGTCACGCTGATCTTCAGCCTCGAGCGGTACGACGCCGTGATGGAGGCCTTCCTCGCCGGGCTCGAGCAGGCCCGCGACAACGGCCACGACCTCAGCCGGATCGGCTCGGTCGCGAGCTTCTTCGTCAGCCGGGTCGACAGCGAGGTCGACAAGCGGCTCGGCGAGGGCTCGGAGCTGCGCGGGCAGGCGGCGATCGCCAACGCCCGGCTCGCCTACCAGCACTACGAACGCGTCTTCGGGAGCGACCGGTGGAAGGCGCTCGAGCAGGCCGGCGCGAAGCCGCAGCGCCCCCTCTGGGCGTCCACCGGCGTCAAGGACCCGGCTTACGACGACACGCAGTACGTCGTCGAGCTGGTCGCGCCGGGCACCGTCAACACGATGCCGGAGGCGACCCTGCAGGCCGTCGCCGACCACGGTGTCGTCCGCGGCGACACGGTCACGGCGACCTACGAGCAGGCGCAGGGCGTGCTCGACGCCCTGGCCGCGGCCGGCATTGACTACGACGACGTCGTGCGGCACCTCGAGGTCGACGGGCTGAAGAAGTTCGAGGACTCCTGGGGCGAGCTGATCGAGTCGGTGACCGAGCAGCTGGAGAAGGCCGGCGCCGACGTCATGCCGGCCGGGTCGACCCGGCCCGCGGGTGACGGTCCGGCCGCGGCCGACCGCCCCGAGACCGCTCGATGACGGCGGTCCCCGGGCCGGAGGACGTCGCGCAGGCGCTGCGCGAGGGCGTCGCGCCGTCCGCCCTGGTGGACGGCGACCCGGCGGTCCCGCCGGTGGAGAGCACCGCGGTCGCCGACGCCGGCCCGGGGTCGCCGTCCCGCCTGCCGGACGAGCTGGACGACGCGCCGGTCAGCGGCGGCGGCGTCAGCGTGCGCACCGTGGGCGCGTCGCTGCTCGCCGCCCGGCACACCGTGCTGACCGAGGCGGAGCAGGACGACCTCGCGACCCGCCTGGTGCAGAAGGACGCGACCCTGTGGGGGCCCGACGCCGCGGCCGAGGCGAGCGTGCGGTTGGGGTGGCTCGACGCCGTCGGCAAGGGCCGCGAGCTGCTGCCGCGGCTGCAGGCGCTGCGCGACGAGCTGCAGGCCGAGGGCGTCGACCGCGTGGTGCTCGGCGGCATGGGCGGCTCCTCGCTCGCACCGGAGGTCATCTGCGCGACCGCCGGCCGTCCGCTCGTCGTGCTCGACACCACCGACCCGGGACAGGTGCGCGCCGCGCTCGCCGGGCTCGAGCGCACCGTGGTCGTGGTGAGCAGCAAGTCCGGCGGCACCGTCGAGACCGACAGCCACCGCCGGGCGGCGCGCGCGGCGTTCGAGGCGGCGGGCGTCGACCCGGCCCGGCGGGTCGTGGTGGTGACCGACCCGGGCTCGCCGCTCGCGGCGACCGCCGAGCAGGAAGGCGTCCGGGCGCTGTTCCTCGCCGACCCGGACGTCGGCGGGCGCTACTCGGCGCTCACCGCGTTCGGCCTGGTGCCGGCC
>JALYMN010000462.1 GCA_030773675.1 Actinomycetota bacterium | reverse complement strand
GGCGCTGGTCGCGCTGGTCGCGCAGGACGACGTCGGCGAGGCGGCGGTCGCGGTGCTGCTGGCGGCGCCCGCGCACGCCGGCGCCGTGGACGACCTCACCGGACCCGAGGCGCTGAACCTCGCCGAGGTGGCCGACGTCGTCACCCGGCTCACCGGGCACCCCGCCCGCACGCTCGCGGAGGTGCTGGCCCGGCACCGATGAATCCGCTCGCTCCCGGGCGTCCAGAGGTGGACAGTGCGGGCACCGCCCGCGCCCAGCGCCCCGGGAGAGTGACATGGCTGACCGGCTCGCGGTCGAGGCCTCCGGCCTCGTCAAGCGCTTCGGACCGACCCGCGCGGTGGACGGCGTCGACCTCGCCGTGCCGCGCGGCTGCGTGTACGGCGTCCTCGGCCCCAACGGCGCCGGCAAGACCACGACGATCCGCGTGCTCGCCACGCTCGTGCGTCCGGACGCCGGCAGCGCCCGCGTGCTCGGCCGCGACGTCGCGCGGGAGGCGGACGCCGTCCGGGCGCTCGTCAGCCTGACCGGGCAGCTCGCCTCGGTCGACGAGGAGCTGACCGGCCGGGAGAACCTGCTCCTGCTCGGCCGGCTGCTCGGCCTCGGCCGGCGGTCCGCGCGCGCCCGCGCCGACGAGCTGCTCGGCGCGTTCGGGCTCGCGCAGGCGGCCAGCCGCCTGGTCAAGCACTACAGCGGCGGCATGCGGCGCCGGCTCGACATCGCGGCGAGCCTCGCCGTCACCCCCGACGTGCTGTTCCTCGACAAGCCGACGACCGGGCTCGACCCGCGCTCCCGCAACCAGGTCTGGGAGATCGTCCGGGCGCTGGTCGGGTCGGGGACGACGGTGCTGCTGTGCACGCAGTACCTGGAGGAGGCCGACCAGCTCGCGACGGGCTCGTCGTCATCGACCGCGGGCGGGTCATCGCCGAGGGCACGCCGGCACAGCTCAAGGCGTCGGTCGGCTCCGGCGCGCTCACCGTGCGGCTGCAGGACGCCGCGCAGCGGCCCGAGGCGGCCCGGCTGCTCGAGCGCCGGCTCGGGCCGGTGGCGCTGGACGCCGACCCGGCGTCGTTTGAGCGCCGCCTGCGCCGACGCCGACCTCGCCGCCGTCGCGGTCGGCGAGCTGGCGCAGGCCGGCGTCTCCCTGGCCGACCTCGGCCTGTCCCGGCCGAGCCTGGACGAGGTCTTCCTCGCCCTCACCGGGCACGCGGCCGTGCCCGCCGTCCCGGAGCAGGCCGGGCCCGCCGAGCCCGCCGACACCGTTGCAGAGGAGCGTTCGCGATGACGACCCGGACCGTCGACCCGCTGCCCGCGACGACCTGACGGCGGTGCGCGCGGCCATCTCCTCCACGCCCCGGCCGGCGCCGGCGACCCCGTGGACCGCTGCGCTCGCCTTCGGGTGGCGCGGGATGCTCAAGGTCAAGCACGTCCCCGAGCCAGCTGCTCGACGTGACGATCACGCCCGTCATGTTCGTACTGATGTTCACGTACCTGTTCGGCGGCGCCGTGGCCGGGTCGACCGGCGCCTACCTCGACTACCTGCTGCCCGGCATCCTCGTGATGTCGGTGCTATTCACGACCGTCTACTCCGGCATCACGCTGAACAACGACCTCACCAAGGGCGTCGTCGACCGATTCCGGTCGCTGCCCGTCTGGCGCCCGGCGCCGCTGGTGGGGGCCCTGCTCGGCGACGCCGTGCGCTACGTGCTCGCCGGCACGGTCATCCTCGGACTGGGCGTGGCGCTCGGGTTCCGCCCGGACGCCGGGGTCACCGGGGCGGCGTCCGCGCTCGGCCTGGTCGTGCTGTTCGCCTTCGGCCTGTCGTGGGTGTTCTCGGCGCTCGGGCTCGTGCTGCGCTCGCCGAACGCCGTCATGAACGCCGGCTTCCTGTTCATGTTCGCCCTGACGTTCCTGTCCAACGTGTTCGTCGACCCGGCGACGCTGCCCGGACCGCTGCGGGCGTTCGTCGACGTCAACCCGGTCTCGCTCGTGGTCACGGCCTCCCGGGAGCTCATGGCCGGAACGGCGGGCGCCGCCGACGTGCTGCCGGTGCTCGCCGTGGCGGCCGCGCTGACCGCGGTCTTCGCGCCCCTGACCAGCGCCTCTACCGCCGGGCCTGACGCACCCCCGTCCTGCGGCGCCGCGTTCCTGTCGGAGGTCGGTGCCACGCTCCGCCTCCCGACCCGAGGAGCTCGACGTGGACATGGAAGTGACCGCGTGGATGTCGCTCTACCACGCGATGAACGCCGAGCAGGACCGGCGGCCGTTCTCGCGCGCGACGCTGCGCCGGATCGCCGCCTTCGCCCGGCCGCACCGCCGCAAGCTCGCCCGGTTCCTCGGGGTGAGCGTGGTGCTGGCCGTGCTGGCCGTCGCCACGCCCGTGCTCGCCGGGCGGGTGGTCGACGCGATCGTCACCGGCGCCGACCCCTTGGTGGTCGTCGGGCTGGCGCTGCTCATCGCCGGCATCGCGGTCGCCGAGGCGGGGCTCGGCGTCGTCAACCGCTGGCTGTCCGCGCGGATCGGCGAGGGGCTCATCCTCGACCTGCGCACCACGGTGTTCGACCACGTCCAGCGGATGCCGGTCGCCTTCTTCACTCGCACCCGCACCGGCGCGCTGGTGAGCCGGCTCAACAATGACGTGATCGGGGCGCAGCGCGCGTTCAGCGACACACTTTCCGGCGTCGTGAGCAACCTCGTCGCGCTGGCGCTCACGCTCGCGGTGATGCTCAGCCTGTCCTGGCAGGTCACTCTGCTCGCGCTGGTGCTGCTGCCCGTGTTCGTCGTCCCCGCGCGGCGCATGGGCGGCCGGCTCGCGTCGCTCGAGCGCGAGGCGGCCGCCCACAACGCCGCCATGAGCACGACGATGACGGAGCGCTTCTCGGCCCCGGGCGCGACGCTCATCAAGCTGTACGGGCGCCCGGAGCGGGAGTCGGCGGAGTTCGCGGCCCGGGCGCGGCGCGTCCGCGACATCGGTGTGCGCACCGCGATGGTGCAGTGGGTGTTCGTGACCGCGCTCACGCTTGTGTCGGCGCTCGCGCTCGCGCTCGTCTACGGCCTCGGCGGCGTGCTCGCCCTGCGCGGCCGGCTCGAGGCGGGCGACGTCGTGGCCCTGGCGCTGCTGCTCACCCGGCTGTACGCCCCGCTCACCGCGCTGGCGAGCGCGCGGGTCGAGGTCATGAGCGCGCTCGTGAGCTTCGAGCGGGTCTTCGAGGTGCTCGACCTGCGTCCGCTGGTCCAGGAGCCCGCCGCCCCTGAGACGGTGCCGCCCGGGCCGGTGAGCGTCGAGTACGACGACGTGCGCTTCGCCTACCCGTCCGCCGAGGAGGTGTCGCTCGCCTCGCTCGAGGAGGTGGCGCAGCTCGACCCCCGGGCCGGCGTCGAGGTGCTGCACGGCGTGTCGTTCCGCGCGGAGCCCGGGCAGCTCGTCGCGCTCGTAGGCACGTCGGGGGCGGGCAAGTCCACCCTCGCCGCGCTGCTCCCCCGGCTGTACGACGTCCGCTCGGGCGCGGTACGGCTGGGCGGGTGGATGTCCGCGAGCTGTCGTTCGGCAGCATCCGCGACACCGTCGGGATGGTCACCAGGACGGCCACCTGTTCCACGAGTCGGTCCGCGCGAACCTGCTGCTCGCCCGTCCGGACGCCAGCGAGGAGGAGCTCGCGGACGTCCTCCGCCGCGCCCGCCTGGCCGATCTGGTCGCCGGGCTGCCCGACGGCCTCGACACGGTGGTCGGTGAGCGCGGCTACCGGCTGTCCGGCGGCGAGCGGCAGCGGTTGACGATCGCCCGGCTGCTGCTCGCCCGGCCGCGGGTGGTGATCCTCGACGAGGCGACCGCGCACCTGGACTCCACGTCCGAGGCGGCCGTGCAGGCGGCGCTGGCCGAGGCGCTCGCCGGGCGCACCTCGCTGGTCATCGCGCACCGGCTGTCGACCGTGCGCGCCGCCGACCTCATCCTCGTCGTCGAGGAGGGGCGGGTCGTCGAGCGCGGCACGCACCTCGAGCTCATGGCGGCCGGCGGGCGCTACGAGGAGCTCTACCGCACGCAGTTCGCCGACGGCGCCGGCGTGGTCCCCCGGCCGAGGTGACGGTCGCTCCCGGGGTCGCCGGTGCCGCCCGCCCCCTGGGGCATGATCGACGCCGTGCTCCGGACGGACCTCGCGCAGCGGCTTCGCGAGAGCGGGGTCGCCTGGTCCCCGGAGCCGGGTGACCGGTTCGTCGTCCCCCACCGCGGCATGGACGACGAGGTGTTCGTCGTCAGCGACTTCACCATCTCGGTGCTCGACCTGCCGACCGGGCAGGTCCTCGGCTTCAACGGCACAACCGAGTGGGCGCTGGACAGCCTGGCGCTGGAGCAGGTGCTGTGGCTGCCGCGGGAGGAGCAGCTGCGCGGGCTGCTCGGCCCACGGTTCCGGCGGCTGGAGTCCGGCCCGGACGGCTTCGCGGTCGTCGTGGCCGACGGCGACGGCGACGGCGACGGCGACGGCGACGGGGAGCGGCGCACGACCGACCCGGACGCCGAGTCCGCCTACGCCCTCGCGGTGCTGCGCGTGCTCGCCGGCATGCGGCGGGAGGCCTGAACGCCCGTCCGGCCAGGTCCTCGGACGGCGAGAGGCGACCTCCGCCCCGTCCCCCGGCGTGAACGGGGCGCACCTCGCAACCCGCCGGTCCGCGTCCGACGGCCCCCGGGTCAGGCGTCCGCGC
>JALYMN010000461.1 GCA_030773675.1 Actinomycetota bacterium | reverse complement strand
GTCCGCCCGCCTGCCTCGCCCGTCGCGCAGCGGGTGGGTCCGCCGGGCTCGCTAGGCTGCCGGCGCCCGCCGGGGTCCCCGGCCGCCTGTCGCTCCGGAGGACGTCCTGCCCGCCCGCCTGGTCGTGCTCGCCTCCGGCGAGGGCAGGACCCTGCAGGCTCTGCTCGACGCCGCGTCCGGCGATTACCCGGCGCGGGTCGTCGCCGTCGGCAGCGACAGGCCCGCCGCCCGTGCGCTCGCCCGCGCCGGCAACCTGCCGACCTTCGTCGTCCCGTTCCGCCAGCCGCGGCAGGAGTGGGACCGCGAGCTCGCCGACGCGGTCGCCGCCCACGCCCCCGACCTCGTCGTCTGCGCGGGGTTCATGCGCATCCTCGGCCCGGAGTTCCTCGCCCGCTTCCCGCAGCGGGTGCTCAACACCCACCCGGCGCTGCTGCCGAGCTTCCCCGGCGCGCACGCGGTGCCCGACGCGCTGGCGTACGGCGTCAAGGTCACTGGCGTGACCGTGCACCTCGTCGACGAGGGCGTCGACACCGGACCCGTCGTCGCGCAGGCCGCCGTCCGGGTGCTGCCGGACGACGACGTGGCCGCGCTGCACTCCCGCATCCAGGACGTCGAGCAGCCGCTCTACGTCGACGCCGTCGCGCGGCTCGCCCGCGGCGGCTGGACCGTCGAGGGAAGGACCGTACGGCTGTGACGACCGCACCGACGACCGCACCGATCCGGCGCGCGCTGGTGAGCGTGTACGACAAGACCGGGCTCGAGGACCTCGGCCGGGCGCTCGCCGAGGCCGGGGTCGAGGTCGTGTCCACCGGCTCGACCGCCGCCCGGCTGCGCGACGCGGGCGTCGACGTCGTCCCGGTCGACGCGCTCACCGGCTTCCCGGAGTGCCTCGACGGCCGGGTCAAGACGCTGCACCCCCGGGTCCACGCCGGCGTGCTCGCCGACCGCCGGCGCGAGGAGCACGTCCGGGAGCTGGAGGAGCTCGGCGTCGCGCCGTTCGACCTCGTCGTCGTCAACCTCTACCCGTTCGCCGACACCGTCGCGTCGGGCGCCTCGCCAGACGAGTGCGTCGAGCAGATCGACATCGGCGGCCCGACCATGGTGCGCGCGGCCGCCAAGAACCACCCGAGCGTCGCGGTCGTGGTGAGCCCCGAGTCCTACGCCGACGTCGCGCAGGCGCTGCGCACCGGCGGCACCACCTTCGAGCAGCGCCGGCGGCTGGCGTCGCTGGCCTTCCAGCACACCGCCGCCTACGACGTCGCGGTCGCCTCGTGGTTCGCCAGCTCCTACGACGGCACCGCGGCCCAGGACGGGTTCCCCGACTTCCTCGGCGCCACCTGGCAGCGCGCCGACGTCCTGCGGTACGGCGAGAACCCGCACCAGCGCGCCGCGCTCTACGTCGCCGCGACCGCGGGCGACAGCCTCGCCACCGCGGAGCAGCTGCACGGCAAGCAGATGTCGTACAACAACTACGTCGACACCGACGCCGCCCTGCGCGCCGCGCACGACCACGACGCCCCGGCCGTCGCCATCGTCAAGCACGCCAACCCCTGCGGCATTGCGGTCGGCGCCGACGTCGCGGAGGCGCACCGCCGGGCGCACGCCTGCGACCCCGTCTCGGCGTTCGGGGGCGTCATCGCCGCGAACCGGCCGGTGTCGGTGGCGATGGCGGAGCAGGTGGCCGAGGTGTTCACGGAGGTCGTCGTGGCGCCGGACTACGACGACGGCGCCGTCGAGGTGCTGGCGCGCAAGCCGAGCATTCGGGTGCTGCGCACCAGCGGGCACGCCGGGGTCGGCGTGGAGTTCCGCCAGGTCTGCGGGGGCGTGCTGCTGCAGACCGCCGACGACTTCGCCGCGCCAGGCGACGACCCGGCGTCCTGGGCGCTGCAGTGCGGCGAGCCGGCCGACGACGCCCTGCTCGCCGACCTCGCCTTCGCCTGGCGGGCCTGCCGGGCGGTCAAGAGCAACGCCATCCTGCTGGCGTCGGGCGGCGCGACCGTCGGCGTGGGCATGGGCCAGGTCAACCGGGTCGACAGCGCCCGGCTGGCGGTCGCCCGGGCGGGCGACCGAGCGCGCGGCGCGGTGGCGGCGTCGGACGCGTTCTTCCCGTTCCCCGACGGGCTGCAGGTGCTGCTCGATGCCGGGGTGCGCGCCGTCGTCCAGCCCGGCGGGTCGGTGCGCGACGAGGAGGTGTTCGCCGCGGCCCGCGCCGCCGGCGCGACCCTCTACACCACGGGGACCCGCCACTTCGCCCACTGAGGAGCGGCTACAGGTACCGCCCGGCCAGTCGGGGGTAGCGGCGCCGCAGCGCGTCCTCGTCGTCCTCGTCGAACGGCTCG
The DNA here is from genome assembly GCA_030773675.1 of Actinomycetota bacterium. Next base: position 4,052 of record JALYMN010000461.1, on the reverse strand, counting down.
CCGGCGGGTGCCCCGGCGGGCTGCAGCGGGTCGACGGGGAGCCCGTCGCCGTGCCGCTCCTCCCAGACCTCCTCGGCGACGTAGGCCCAGAGCTCGGCGTCGCCGAGGTCCTCCCCGTCCTCGCGCCACTGCAGCTCCACGAGGGCGTCGGGGTCGGACAGCACCCGCTCCCAGGCCTCGCGGCCCTGCATCACGAGCCAGGTGCGCAGATCGGTGAAGGACTCGTCACCCAGACCCCCGTGCGCGAGGTACGCCGCGCCCCACAGGTCCCACGTGTATGCCTGCCGGCGGACGGCGCCGAGGTGGGTGCGGAAGGCCAGCACGTCGTCGTCGGCCGACCGCGCCAGCTGGTCGCGCAGCGCCTGCACCTGCCGCTGGGTCAGCCGGCGCTCCACCGTCCGGTGGTGCAGCAGCCCGCGCACCCGCTCCGTCGCCGGCAGGGCCGCGGCCGCGGCGCGGTTCGCCACCACCAGCGCCCAGAACTCGTCACGGTCCACCCGGCTCCCTCACGTCGGGCCGGCACCGTACGCGCCGCCCTGCCCTCACGTCGCGCGGGGCACAGCGGCGTGCCGCGGGCGACCAGCGGAGCGTCGCGCCCCCGCGCCAGACCGGTGCACGGACGCAGCGCGACAGCGGTGGGGCAGCCACGCGTGCCGGCCGGGGGGCGGTGCCGGCGGGCCTCCTAGGCTCGACCGGGTGACGGCGACGATCCTCGACGGCAGGGCGACGAGCGCGGCGGTGCGCGCCGACCTCAAGGCGCGGGTGGAGGCGCTGCGCGCCCGCCGCGTGGTCCCCGGTCTCGGGACGGTGCTGGTCGGCGACGACGTCGGCTCCCACAAGTACGTCGGCATGAAGCACCGCGCCTGCGCGGAGGTCGGCATCGACAGCCTGCAGCGCGAGCTGCCCGCGACGGCGTCGCAGGCCGACGTCGAGGCCGTGGTCGACGAGCTCAACGCCGACCACGCGTGCACCGGCTACATCGTGCAGCTGCCGCTCCCGCGCGGGCTCGACACCAACGCGGTGCTCGCCCGGGTCGACCCCGACAAGGACGCCGACGGCCTGCACCCGGTCAACCTCGGGCGCCTCGTCCTGGGCCAGCCCGCGCCGTTGCCCTGCACCCCGCGCGGCATCATCGAGCTGCTGCGGGCCCACGACGTGCCGCTCGAGGGGGCGGAGGTCGTCGTCGTGGGCCGCGGCGTCACCGTGGGCCGACCGATCGGACTGCTGCTGACCCGCCGGTCGGAGAACGCGACCGTGACGCTCTGCCACACCGGTACGCGCGACCTGGCCGCCCACCTGCGCCGGGCGGACGTGGTGGTCGCCGCCGCCGGCGTGCCCGACCTCGTCACCGCCGACCTGGTGCGGCCGGGCGCGGCGGTGCTCGACGTCGGGGTCTCCCGGCGGCCGGACGGCACGGTCGCCGGCGACGTGCACCCGGGCGTGCGCGAGGTCGCCGGGTTCGTCGCCCCGAACCCCGGCGGCGTGGGTCCGATGACCGTGGCGATGCTGCTGACGGCCGTCGTCGAGGCCGCGGAGCGGCGCCTCGACAGGCAGTGACAGCCGAGGCCGCGGAGCGGCGCCTCGACGGGCAGTGACAGCCGAGGCCGCGGAACGCCTCGGCGGGCGGTGACAGCTGAGGCCGCGGAACGCCTCGGCGGGGGGTGACAGCTGAGGCCGGCTGACCGGAGACGGGGCGGCGCTACCCGGCCCGCCGTACGTCGGCCTCGACGTCGGCGGGCAGCGGCCGGACGACGCCGGCGCTGATCACCTCGTTGGCCAGCCGCGCCCGCCGGTTGACCCCCTCGGCGATCTTGAACTTCTGGTACAGCCGCAGCAGGTGCTGCTTGACCGCGGCCTCGGTGACGACGAGCTCGTCGGCGATGTCCCGGGCGGTGGACGGCGCGACGAAGGCGTCCTGCTGCAGGGCCGGCCGGCACAGCGCGGTGAGCACCTCGAGCTCGCGCCGGGTGAGGTCGGGGGCGCTGATCCGGCGCAGCTCGACCGTGTCGTCGACGACCGCGGGGTTGAGCCCGCCGACGCGCGTGCGCGCGGCGCCGAACGAGATGACGTCGCCGTCGAGGAGCACCCGGCGTCCGACCGGGCGTCCGTTGACCCGCGTGCCGTTCACCGACAGCCCGAGGTCGGCGACGTACACGTGCGCGCCCCGCCGGACGATCTCGGCGTGCAGCAGGGAGACGCTGGGGTCGGACAGGGAGATGTCGACACCGGAGCCGCGCCCCACCGTGGTGAGGTCGTCCCGGAGGGGAAAGGTCTCGCCGCTCTCCTCCAGGCGGAGGTGGGGCGTGTCCACCACGTGCACGTCCTTCCGGGTGTACGAGGAGCCTGTGGAGCGTGACGCGGTGGGCTCAGGACCGTTTCGCGGGGCTCGGTGCTCCTGACCCGGCCGATACCCCCCGTCAACACTCGCACACGCTCCGCCCCTTTTGGGCGGGTGCGGCCGCGAGCGCGTGCAGGGATAGTCTCCGCCGGACGACGGGAGGCCCCGTGCGCACGCGTGAGGCGCCGATCATGGCCGTGCTGGCAGCGGTCGGAGCCGGTCTCGTCCTCGTCGTGCTGGGCCACTGGCGGGCCGGCTCCTACGTCGTCGGGCTGGCCCTGCTGCTCGCCGCGGGGCTGCGGCTGAGCCTGCCCCCGCAGCAGGCGGGCCTGCTCGCCGTCCGGAGCCGGGGCCTGGACGGCGCGCTGCTGCTCGCCCTCGGGTTCGGCGTGCTGCTGCTGGCCGACAGCGTGCCGGCCGGGTGAGCCGCGGCAGCCCGCCCCACCTCCGGCGGGCGCCGACGCCGTCCCTAGGCTGTCGCGCGACGACCTCAGCGAACGACTCTAGAGCGGAGCGGGCATGGCCAGCACGACCCCCGTCAACGTCACCGTCACCGGAGCGGCCGGGCAGATCGGCTACGCGCTGCTGTTCCGCATCGCGTCCGGAGCACTGCTCGGCCCGCAGACCCCCGTGCGCCTGCGCCTGCTGGAGATCCCTCCCGCCCTGAAGGCGGCCGAGGGCACCGGCATGGAGCTCGACGACTGCGCCTTCCCGCTGCTCGCCGGCATCGACATCACCGACGACGCGCGGCAGGCCTTCGACGGCGCGAACGTCGCGCTGCTCGTCGGCGCCCGGCCGCGCTCCAAGGGCATGGAGCGCGGCGACCTGCTCAGCGCCAACGGCGGCATCTTCCAGCCGCAGGGCGAAGCCATCAACGCCGGGGCCGCCGACGACGTCAAGGTGCTCGTGGTCGGCAACCCGGCGAACACCAACGCGCTCATCGCGGCGTCGGCGGCGCCGGACGTGCCGAAGGACCGCTTCACCGCGATGACCCGGCTCGACCACAACCGCGCCCTGTCGCAGCTGGCCAAGAAGACCGGCACGAGCGTCAACGACATCAAGCACCTGGTCATCTGGGGCAACCACAGCGCGACGCAGTACCCGGACTGGACCAAGGCGACGATCGGCGGGCGTCCCGCGGCCGAGGTCGTCGGCGACGAGCAGTGGCTCAAGGAGACCTTCATCCCCACCGTCGCCAAACGCGGTGCCGCCATCATCGAGGCGCGCGGCGCGTCGTCCGCGGCGTCGGCGGCGAGCGCAGCGATCGACCACGTCTACGACTGGGTGAACGGCACCCCGGACGACGACTGGACCTCGGTGGCGCTGCCCTCCGACGGCTCCTACGGCGTGCCCGAGGGGATCATCTCGAGTTTCCCTTGCACCAGCAGCGGTGGGCAGTGGTCCATCGTCCAGGGCCTGGACGTCGACGACTTCTCCCGCTCGAAGATCGACGCCTCCGTCGCGGAGCTCGTCGAGGAGCGCGACGCCGTCCGCGAGCTCGGCCTCATCCAGAAGTAGGGAGACCTCCGCCATGACCGCCCCCGGCAAGAAGATCAAGGTCCAGAACCCGATCGTCGAGATGGACGGTGACGAGATGACGCGCATCATCTGGTCGTTCATCAAGGAGCAGCTGATCCTGCCCTACCTCGACGTCGACCTCAAGTACTACGACCTCGGGATCGAGAGCCGCGACGCGACCGACGACCAGATCACC
>JALYMN010000460.1 GCA_030773675.1 Actinomycetota bacterium | reverse complement strand
GACGAAGGCTACCGCTTGTGCCCTGTACTCCTCAGTGAAGCTGCGGCGAGTCGAACCCATAACTGCTACTCCCGACGGATCGGGCGGCTCTCCAAACACTGTGTCCACGGAAGCGGAGACGGTCCATTCCACCTGCGGTCGCGGTAGGTGCGGCGTGCGTCTGGATGAGGTCGGTAATGAGCGCGACGGTAGCAAGCCGCTCGTCAGCGAGCGCAGCGGCGAACCCTACGGCAGTCAGCGCGTTCGGCCGAACAGCAGATGTTGGCGCCGACGGTTTCGAACATCCGCGGTCCGTGCAGAGTCGGAGCAAGCACAAGAGTGCGAAGTCGAAGGGGTTGCCTGACTGTCTCGCGGCGCTGAGCATCGCCTCGAACTGCAGGCGCGTCAGCCCGAGCGTCGGTGAGATTGGCCGGTCGGTCGGCCGGCGGACGTACTCCGCAGGGAGTGCTCAAGCGCCGTCGTCAACGCAGGTCCGGTCGATGATTAGCCGCGGGCACAGGTTGGGTTCCGCAGCCATCGGCTCCGCGTGACGCGGCCGAGCTGCCGCACATCTACTGCACCCAGCGTCGGCCGCCGCGGCCACCGTCCACAGACCCTGCTCGGGCAGCTGTACACCGAGACCTGCTTCGACGAGAGCCCGACTACAACTGCTAGACAGGCGAACGCGTCACGACAGGCGGGTGGAGGCCAGTCGCTTGTCGACGCCCATGCTGGCCGCGAGGGCTGCGGCCTGGTGCTCAGCCTCCACCGCCGTGGCATCCCCGAGCAGGTAGCGGAGCTGTGCCGCCATCCCCGAGTTATTGATGACCGCAGCCTCACGGGCCTTCTGGTCATGAACCAGGACATCGAGGTCGTCAAGTTGGATCGCGAGCCCGTCGAGGTATGCCTCGAGGTGGTTGATGTGGTCATCGGTTCAGGGTCATGCCTGCACATGTGTGACGCGAGGAGCCGGCGTCAACCAGCGCCCGCGGTGGAGATCGATGTGACGTCCGAGCAGTCCGGCCCGCTCGCGACACGCGGACAACCGTCCGCATAGTGCAGCTGTCTGGGGCAGCGACAAGCCGGTCTGCGTCGCCGAGCCGATCTTCCGCGTCTACGGCTGACCGGCCGTCTCCCGCCGCCGGCGGCCCGGCCCCACTGCCCGTGGGCAGCCGGGCCTGCGACTGCGGGTCGGCAGCCCTGCGCCTCAGTCCGTGACGCGGAGCACGACCGCGGCGCCGGAGTCGCCAGCGGCGCACCCGGTGAACAGGCCGATGCCACCGCCCCGCTTGTGCAGGGACGTCACCAGCTCGGCGATCGAGCGCATGCCGGTCGGCCCCTGCGGGTGGCCGAAGACGAGGCTGCACCCGCGCTGGTTCATGCGGTCGAGCGGAAAGCCCGTCTCGCGCGAGAAGTACACGTCGTTCACGGCGAACGAGTTGTGCGTCGTCACGAGGTCCACGTCGTCGAAGGACAATCCGGCTGACGCGAGGGCCCAACGGGCAGCAGGCACCGGGGCCTTCGGCATCCGGGCCGGCTCCACGCGGGCCGTGCCGAAGCCGAGCAGCTCCACCACGCCCTGTCCGCCGGAGAGCTCGCGGGCCCTCTCGACGGTCGTCACGACGGCACCGGAAGCGGCCGGGTGGGTCTGGGAGCCGAAGGTGTGCAGGCCGTCACGGACGGCAGGGCGGAGGCCGCTCAGCTCCTCCTGGCTCGAGATGCGGACGCCCTCGTCGGCGTCGAGGACCAGGTCGCGCTTGCGCCCCGGGACGACGACGGGCACTACGTGCGGCCCCTTGCCACGGCCCGACTCGTCGTACTGCGCATGCCGGAGGGCAGCGAGATCGTCGAGCTCCGCACGGCCTATGCCTTCCTCACGGGCGACCGCCTCGGCGGTGGTCAACATCGCCTCACCGGTCCCGGGGTCCCGGGCAAACGAGTCGAGCACCCAGTGCTCCGTGGCGGGGGCGCCACCGGTCGAGCCGGGCTGCGGGTAGACCAGCAGCGGTCCGTTGCTCGTGCGGTCGGTGAGGACCGCGGCGCGGTCTGCGCACCGCCGTCCGCGCGCTGCCCGCGGCGGCACGCAGCACGGACACCGACGTGGCACAGGCCTGCGCCAGCATCGGCCCGGTGACGCCGGGGGCGCCGAGGCGGGCCGCCAGGGACGGGGCGCCGTAGAAGACGTCGGGCTGCGGGACCGTCCACCCGAGCACCAGCTCGTCGACCGATGCGGCGTCCACACCTCGGTCGGCGAGAGCCCGCCGCGTGACGACCTCGGCGATCTCCATGCTGCTCGTCTGCGACAGCGAACCTCCCCACTTGGCGAACGGGGAGGACCACACGAGACCGATCGGAAGGGCGGCGAGCACCAGCGTCTCCAGGGGGGCGGGGACGCGGCCCGACTGGACGGCGTCGAGTCGAGTGGGGACCAGCGGCGAGGCGCAGGTCAGGGACGGACGACGACCTCGGGGCCGCAGCTCTCGGCGCAGACGCGTGCGACGTCCTCGGCACGGGCGTCGCGTACGGCTCGCTGATTGACGTAGCCCTTGTCGGTGATCTCACCGGCGTCGAGCCGGGGCGGGCTCGTCAGCAGCAGCAACCGCTCCACCCGCTGGCTGGACCCGCCGCCCTGCGCGGCGAGCCGCTGCAGGGCCTGCTCGAGCTCGGCCCGCAGCGACGGCTCCGGCGTGCCGTCCGCGCTGCACCGGCTCGCGTGGTCCGGGTGGAGCCAGGCGAGCGCCGTCACGCACTCGGCGTCCGGCCCGCAGATCACGGCGTCCTGCAGCAGACCGCCTGCCGCCGAGAGCAGGACCGGGCGGAGCGTGCCGACGCTGACGAAGGTGCCGCTCGACAGCTTGAAGTCCTCAGCGATGCGCCCGTCGAAGAGCAGGCCCTGCGAGGGGTCGTCTGGATCGACCAGCTTGACCGCGTCACCCGTGCGGAAGTAGCCCTCGTCGTCGAAGGCGGCCGCCGTGAGGTCCGGCCGCTCGTAGTAGCCGGCGGTGACGTTCCGGCCACGCACCCGCACCTCGGTCTTGCCGTCGACCGGCACCAGTTTCAGCTCGACGCCCGGCAGGGGCACGCCGAGGCTGTCGCTGCGGGACACCGCGAAGTGCGTCGTCGTCGACGCGGGCGCCGTCTCCGTCAGGCCCCACGAGGTGGTCATCCGCATCGCCGACCCGTGCTGCGCCGCGAGCGACTCGAGCCGGTCCCAGAGCTGCTGCGGCAGCGCGGCGGCGGCGAAGAAGACAAGACGCAGGCGGGAGAACAGACGTGCCGCCGACTCGGGGTCGCGCTCGAGCAGCGGCAGGAGGGCGGCGTAGCCGGCCGGGACGTTGAATAGCAGCGTCGGCGCCACGTCCTGCAGGTTGCGCACCGTGCGCTCGATGAGGCCGGGCACCGGCTTGCCGTCGTCGATCCACAGGCTGCCACCGTTGCTCAGCACCATGTTGAGATTGTGGTTCCCGCCGAAGGTGTGGCTCCACGGCAGCCAGTCCAGGAGCACCGGCGGCTCCTCGGCTAGGAAGGGCCACACCTGCCGCATCTGCTGCTGGTTGGCCGCCAGCTGCCCGTGGGCGTTCAGCACTCCCTTTGGCGTCCCCGTCGAGCCCGAGGTGAACAGCACCTTGGCGAGCGTGTCCGCCTCGACCGCCGCGCACCGGCGGTCGATCTCCGACGTGGGCGCCCGACCGGCCAGCTCGTCCAGCCCGAGGCTCCCGTCGGTGCCGGTGAGCGTCACGGTGGTACGGCCGTCCCCCACGGCCGCGAGCGCCGAGCCGAACGCCTGCGGGTCGTCGGCGAAGACCGCGCCCGGACGGACGAGCTCCGCCATCGCCCGCAGCTTCTGGTGGTCCGAGCTCTGCAGCGAGTAGGCCACGCTCGTGGGGACGATCGGCGTGCCCAACGTCCACGCCGCGAGCTCCAGCACCAGGTGCGCAGCACTGTTGCCGGACAGCACTATGACCGGCCGGTCAGCCAGACCCCGGTCGAGCAGTCCCTGCGCCACGCGGTCCGCCTGCTCGCGGACCTCGCCCCACGTCAGCGCGTGCCAGCCGTCGCTCCGGCGCTCCGAGACCAGCAGCCGGTCCGGGTGCGCCTCGGTCCCCCGTCGGAAGGCGTGGACGAGGCTCGCATCGTGCGGCGCGAGCGCATCCGCCGAGCGCATCAGCAGGCAGCCGTCCGATCGGCGCTCCGCGCGCGCCCGGGCGGGGGCGAAGGTCTGCACGGCGGATGTCGAGCGAGTCGCTGTGGCGTGGGTCACCTGCAACATGTTCCACACAGTCGTCGACGGAGTCAAGGTTGCTGTCGAACATCTCGTTGGACGCCAAGGGGTCCCCAGCCCCCGGACGGGCCGCGGCTGCTCCTGGTCCCACATCTCCGCCGTTCGCGCGGCCGACGTCCAGCCGCAGGTGCGCGACGGGTCGTCCGCGGCACTAGCGCGGAACAGCCAGTCGTCGGGATCACCCCCGTCAGCAGCGACGACCCACGCGGCGACCCGGAAGTCGGCCTAGAGCGCCCGTTCAGCGCCCCGGACGACGAGGAGCCCCTGCGTTCCGACGGCTGGGCGCCGTCGTCAGGCCGAGCCCTCGGCCAGGATCCGCTGGTCACGGTCGGTGCGCAGCGCAGGCTGCGGCCCCCGGTAGAGCTTGGCCAGCGCCGCGGGGCTGACGCCCAGCTCGCGGGCGGCGTGGTGCAGCTCGAGCTTGTGCATCCGGCCGCCGTTGTCGGCGACCCGCTGCAGCAGCTGCCGAAGCCGGTCCGGGTCGGCCTCGTCCTCGGGCCGCTCGTCCACGCCCTCGACGAGGATCGCGTCGATCTGCCGCTGCAGGCCGCGCAGCGCGAGCCGGAGCCGCGTTGCCTCGTCCACGACCTGCGGGTCGTCGCCGGTGCCCTGCCAGGTCCGCTTGGGGTGCCGGCGCAGGTACTCCTGCTCCAGCTCGAGCATGCGCTCGGTGTGCCGCTGGTACTGCTCGGCCGTGCCGTGCAGGAACACCCAGTTGCGGGTCGCGTGGGCGTGGGTGCCCTGCTGCTCCAGCTCTTCGTCCGAGAGGTCGCGCGCCGGACGTCCCTCCACGGCTCAGCCCCCCCAGTCAGTGACGAGCGGCGTGTCGACGCCGAGGGAGCCGACCTTGCGCGAGCCGCCTGGAGCGCCGAGCGGCGCATCGCGACCGGGGAGGACCTCGACGAAGAAGGCGCGGTTGTCGTCGATGAAGGGCTTCATGTCCTCCGGCACCCGCCGGTCCTGCGCGATCGCCTCGACCGGGCACACCGGTTCGCAGGCGCCGCAGTCAATGCACTCCTTGGGGTTGATGTAGCTCTTGCGTTCGCCCTCGTAGATGCAGTCCACGGGGCACTCGTCCATGCACGCCTTGTCGTTGACGTCGATGCACGGACCGGCGATCACGTACGGCACGGAGGTTCTCCTGTCTAGGCCGCGGTCGGGACGGGAGCATTGTCCGTCGAGTGCCCCGGGAACAGCTGTGCATCCGGGTCCAGCTCCACGGTCGCGTTGTTGACGGCGGTCGCCACCTCGCCGAACCCGACGCTGATCAGCCGGACCTTGCCGTCGTAGTCGGTGATGTCACCGGCGGCGTAGACCCGGGGGAGGCTGCTGCGCATGCGGCTGTCTACGACGACGTGCCGGTTGTCGTGCAGCTCGAGACCCCACTCGCGCATCGGACCGAGGTCTGCGAGGAAGCCGAGGGCGGCGACGACCTTCTGGCACGGCAGCGTCCGTGACTGCTCCTCGCCCTTGACCGTGATCTCGACGGCGTCGACCGCGTCGGCGCCGAGCACCGCGCTGACCTCGGCGTCGGTGAAGACGGTCGCGCGCGAAGCCAGGACCGCGTCGACCGTCGCGGCATGGGCGCGGAACGCCTTGCGTCGGTGGACGAGCGTCACGCTACGGGCGATGGGGAGCAGCGCGAGCGTCCAGTCGCAGGCGCTGTCGCCGCCACCGACGATGACGACGTCCTGACCGGCGTAGTCCGCTAGCCGCGGCACGAAGTAGGCGAGTCCCCGGCCGAGGAACGCGTCACCGGCCGGCAGCGGCCGCGGGCTGAACGTGCCGATCCCGCCGGTGATGACGAGTGCACCGCAGCGGACGGTTGTGCCGGCCTCCGTCAGGACGACGAGCGACCCGTCGCCCTGCCGGTCCAGCGACACCGCGGACTGCCCGAGCAGGTACGTCGGATCGTACTGGGCGGCCTGCTGGACGAGCCCGTCGACGAGGTCGCGGCCACGCACGCTCGGGAATCCGGCCACGTCGAAGATCGGCTTCTCCGGGTACATCGCCGTGATCTGGCCACCCGGCTCCTGCAGCGAGTCGACGACGGCGGCCCGCAGGCCGCGCACGCCGGCGTAGTACGCGCCGTACAGGCCGACCGGGCCGGCTCCGACGAGGAGCAGGTCGACGTCGTGGTCCGTCATTGCAGTGCTTCCTTCGATCGGCGTTAGACGCGGGCGGTGTCGTAGTCGGCGCGGGTGCCACTGCCGAAGCGACGCAGCGCACCATCCGGGCCGCTCGCGTTCGGCCGGATGAAGATCCAGTTCTGCCAGGCGGTGAGCCGGCCGAAGATCTTCGTCTCCAGCGTCTCCGGGCCGACGAAGCGGTGGTTTGCCTCCATGCCAGTGAGGGCGTCCGGCGAGAGCGACGCACGCTCCTCGAGGACGATGCGCAGCTCCTCCTCCCAGTCGAGGTCGTCCGGCGCCACCGTGACCAGCCCGAGCTGGAGCGCATCGGCGGCCTCCAGCGGCTCCCCGACGCCGGCGAGCACGGCGTCGAGCTCGCCGTCGCGGCCGTAGAAGCGTGACTGCAGGCGGGTGAGCCCGTTGCCCATCGGGAAGCGACCGGCGTTGGCCGGGCCGACGACGATCCGAGCCGGCCCGTCGGCGGCGTCGATGCCCTCGAGCTCCTCCTCCGGCACGCCGTCGAGCATGTACTGGCGGTCGCAGGCCAGTGCCAGCTCGAGCAGCGAGCCGGCGAAGCAGCTGCCCGGCTCGATGACGGCGATGAGGCTGCGGCTCGTGACGTCGAGGCGCTTGAGCACGCGCTTGAGGAAGTGGCTCACCTCGTTGACGAACCAGTCGTCGGACAGCTCGTCGAGCTGGGCGTCGTAGGCCAGCACAGCGTCGGCGTCGCCCCGGGTGCGGATCACCCAGGTGCCGAGGTCGAGCTCGTTGGTGCGCAGGTCGAGGACGAGGTGGTCGAGCTCCCGGGCGAGCGCCAGGGGGTAGTACTCGACGCCCTGCGCGAGGGCGGCGGCGGCATCGGCCGGCGGAGCCGCGTCGGGGCCCTTCACGAGGACCTCGACGCGACGTGCGTCGCGGTCCAGGCGCGCCTCGACGTGGGCGTAGCGGATCGTGTCCCCGTCCACCTCGCGGCGGACGGGTGTGAGGGCGACGCCCTGGTCGCCGTGGCGGGAGGAGCTCGCGACGGCCCGCTCGGCGCGCGCCCGCACGGCCGCGGCGAACTTGCTGTTCGGGACGCTCTCGTCGATGAGGCCCCACTCGACGGCGAGCGCGCCACGGGCGCCCTCGGTCTTGGTGGCGAAGACGTCGGCGCGATCCTTGCGCACGTGCCGCTTGTCGACGACGCGGGTCAGGCCGCCCGTCCCGGGCAGCACGCCCAGCAGCGGCACCTCGGGCAGGGAGACGGCCGAGGAGCCGTCCTCAACGAGGACGATCTCGTCGCAGGCCAGAGCGAGCTCGTAGCCGCCGCCGGCAGCCGTGCCGTTGAGCGCTGCGATGAACGTCTGCCCGCTGTTGGCCGTCGCGTCCTCGATGCCGTTGCGGGTCTCGTTAGTGAACTTGCAGAAGTTCACCTTCCAGCTGTGCGAGCTCTGGGCGAGCATCCGGATGTTCGCGCCGGCGCAGAACATGCGGTCCATGCCGCCGGTCACGACGACGGCCTTGACCTCGGGGTGCTCGAAGCGCAGCCGCTGCACGGCGTCGTAGAGCTCGATGTCCACGCCGAGGTCGTAGCTGTTCATCTTGAGCTCGTAGCCGGGGACGAGACCGCCCTGCTCGTCGACCTTGAGCGTGAGCGTCGCGATCGGGCCGTCGAACGACAGCTCCCAGTGCCGGTACCGCTCGGGGGACGTCTCGAACTCCACGCGGGTCGGCATGGGCTTCTCCGCCGCCTCCGAGCCCTCCGTCGGCGTGCTGGCGGCGTCTGCGAGCAGCGTCATGGCGTACCTCTCCTGAACGGTCGGCGTGTCCTGCGACACACTACGCCCGTCCGGCGTTGCGTCAAGGGCGTGTAGCAAGTCGGGTTGGCACGAGGACCCTTCCGCTCGCGGGGCTGACGTACTACGGTGCCGACGCGACGCGCCACAGACCCGTGGAGTGTCGGTCGGACGGGAGCCGGGATGACGACGACCTTGCAGGTGGAGCAGCGCGGCGACCGCGTCGTCGCGACGCTGGACCGCCCCGAGAAGAAGAACGCCATCGACGCCCCGATGGTCGGTGAGCTGCATGCTCTCTGCGCCAGGCTCGAGGCCGAGCCCCGGGTCCTCGTCCTGACCGGAGCAGGTGGCGGAGCTGGTCGGAGAGCCCCTCGCCAAGGAGGTGCTCCTGGCGGGCCGGGTCCTCAGCGGTGAGGAGGCGCGCGCATCGGGGCTCGTCAGCGAGCTGGGCGACCCTGACGGCCTCTTGCCGGCGGCGCACGCACTGGTGGACCGGGTCCTGCGGTCCGATCCCCTCGCGCTCCGGCTCACCAAGCTCGCCTTCGCCGCACCGCAGGGCGCACACCCCCGGTTCGACGACGTCGCCCAGGCCGTGCTGTTCGAGGCGGGCGAGAAGCACCGCCGGATGACCGCCTTCCTGGAAAACACGTGACGGAGCGCTCGCCGGTCGCCCCTCCGGCCATCTGCGGTGTCGTCGGCGGCGGCCGGATGGGCGCGGGTATCGCGCACGCCCTGCTGCTGACCGGCAGCGAGGTGGTCCTTGTCGAGGCCGAGGAGTCAGCCACGCTGGCGGCGCGTCAGCGCGTCGTCGACGCCGTACGGGCGAGTGCCGAGCGCGGCATGCTGTCCGAGTCCGCCGACGAGGTGACCGGCCGTCTCCGGGTCGCAGCGAGGGTTGACGCGCTCATCGACGCGTCGCTCGTCGTCGAGGCGGTACCGGAGGACCTCCACCTCAAGGCGGGCGTCTTCCGGGCGGTCGAGCAGACCGTCGACGACGACGCGGTGATTGCGACCAACACGAGCAGCCTGCCCGTCAGCGAGCTCGCGAGCGTGCTCGCCCGGCCGGATCGAGTCATCGGTCTGCACTTCTTCAACCCGGTGCCGGCCAGCCTCCTGGTCGAGGTCGTCGTCGGCGCACAGACCCCGCCGGCCCTGGTCGGCCGAGCAGCTGGCTGGGTCCTCGCGCTCGGCAAGACGCCGGTCGTTGTGCGCGACTCCCCCGGATTCGCGAGCAGTCGACTCGGCGTCGCCATCGGGCTCGAGGCGATCCGCATGCTCGAAGACGGGGTCGCGACCGCCGAGGACATCGACGCCGCCATGACGCTGGGCTACAAGCACCCGGTCGGGCCGCTGCGGTTGACCGACCTCGTCGGCCTCGACGTCCGGCTCGGCATCGCTCGGCACCTCGCCGCCACGCTCGGACCCCGCTTCGAGCCGCCCGCCCTGCTCGTCGAGAAGGTCGCCAACGGAGAGCTCGGCCGCAAGAGCGGCCGGGGCTTCCACGTCTGGGAGGACTGATCCCTTCCACACTGCTCTCGTCCTACGTCGCCGGCGCATGGCAGCGCCCCACCGACGCGGGCACGCCCGTCGCCGACTCCGTGACCGGCGAGGTCGTGGCGCACGTGTCCAGCGCCGGCGTCGACACCGGCGCGGCGGTCCGCCATGCGCGCGATGTCGGCGGCCCGGCGCTGCGTGACATGACCTTCGCCGAGCGAGCTGCGCTGGTGAAAGCGGTGGCCGGGGTGCTCAGCGACGCGCGGGAGGAGCTCTACGCCCTGTCCGCCCGCACCGGTGCCACCCGCCGTGACTCGGCCGTCGACATCGACGGTGGGATCGGCACCCTGGCGGTCTACGCGAGCAAGGGCCGCAAGGAACTCCCCGACGGCCGGTTCCTCGTCGAGGGCGATGTTGAGCTCCTCGGCAGGGGCGGCACGTTCGGCGGCGGCCACGTGCTGACGCCGAGGCGCGGCGTCGCCGTGCAGATCAACGCCTACAACTTCCCGGTGTGGGGGCCTGCGGAGAAGCTAGCGCCCGCTCTGCTCGCGGGCGTGCCGAGCATCGTCAAGCCGGCCACGCCGACGGCATACCTGACCGAGCTCGCCGTGCGCCGGGTGATCGAGGCTGGGGTCCTGCCCGAGGGCGCCCTCCAGCTGGTCTGCGGCAGCGCCCGGGGGCTGCTCGACGAGCTGTCGGGTCAGGATTCCGTGTGGTTCACCGGGTCCGCCGCCACTGCGGCCGCGCTGCGCGGGCACGCCGCCGTCACCGAGCGGTCGGTGCGCTTCAACGCCGAGGCCGACTCACTCAACGCCGCCGTCCTGGGGCCCGACGCGGCGCCCGGCACGCCCGAGTTCGAGCTCTACGTCGACCAGCTGGTAACCGAGATGACCGTCAAGGCCGGGCAGAAGTGCACCGCGATCCGGCGCGCGCTGGTCCCTTGCGGGCAGCTGGACGAGGTGGCCGACGCCGTGAGCGCTCGGCTGGCGCAGGTGGTGGTCGGGAGCCCTGCGGAGGAATCAGCGCAGATGGGTGCACTGGTCAGCCTCGACCAGCGCGAGGACGTGCGGCGCGCGGCCGAGCAGCTCACCGCCGCCGGGACCCTCGTGCACGGCGACCCTGCGTCGGTCGATGTCGTCGGCGCGGACGACCGCACAGGTGCCTTCCTGTCGCCCCTCCTGGTCCGGGTCGACGACCCCAGTCGGTCGGCACCGCACGACGTGGAGGCCTTCGGACCAGTCAGCACGCTGATGCCTTATGACGGTGCCGCAGACGCCGTCGACCTGCTGGCCCGCGGCCAGGGGAGCCTCGTCGCCTCCGTGGTGACGGCCGATGCGGGGTTCGCCCGCGACATCGTGCTCGGCGCTGGCGCTTACCACGGGCGCATGCTCGTGCTCGACCGCGACTGCGCCGGCGAGAGCACGGGACACGGCGTCCCCATGCCGCAACTGGTGCACGGCGGACCGGGTCGGGCCGGTGGCGGGGAGGAGGAGGGCGGCCTGCGCGCCGTCCTGCACCACCTGCAGCGCACCGCCGTGCAGGGGAGCCCGGCCGTGCTCGACGCGGTCATGCAGTGATCGCTCCGGTCGGCCGCACGGCCCTGGTCCTGGGGGGGAGCAGCGGCATCGGCGCGGAGGTGGTCCGCGTGCTTGCGCGCGACGGACACGACGTTGCCGTGGGATTCCTCTCAGGCGAGGACCGCGCCGCCGAGCTGGTGCGCAGCGTCACCGGCTCGGGGCGGAGGGCGGTCACGGTCCGCACGGACGTGCGCACCGAGGACGGGGTGGTCGGTGCCGTCGAGCGCGCCGAGGCGCAGTTCGGCGGTGTGGACGTGGTCGTCCACTGCGTCGGCGGCTGGACCTTCACCCGGCTCGCCGAACTCACGGCGGCGGAGATGAACGACATGTGGGCGCTCAACCTGCGCTCCGCCCTGCTCGTGCTGCGGGAGACTGCGCGGCGGCTGCCCGACGGGGGGCGGGTTGTCCTGCTCTCGAGTGCAGCGGCCGACCTCGCCCCGGCTGGACAGATCAGCTAACGCGGCGGCCAAGAGTGGCCTAGAGACCGCTGCACGGGTGGCGGCCAAGGAGCTCGGGAAGCAGGGCATCACCGTCAACGTCGTGCGTCCGGGTGCCACCGGCACCCCGCAGCTGCATCGCACCACGTCCGACAAGGCCATCGAGGCCATGTCGGCGGCGCCTGGGCTGCGTCGCCTGGGCCAGCCGCAGGACATCGCCGAGGTGGTCGCCTTCCTCTGCGGCCACAGGGCCGCATGGGTCACGGGCACCATCGTGGACGCCACCGGCGGACTGCGCTGACCGCCGCCAGCCGGGTGCAGCGCAACGGCGGGCCCGCGCTGTTCGTCCTCCTTTGGAGCACCGGGTTCGTCGGGGCGAAGTACGGGCTGCCCTACGCCGAGCCGTTCACCTTTCTGGGTGTACGGCTTGTCATCGCGACCGTTCTGCTCGCACTGCTGGCTCTCGCCTTGGGGTCCGTGGGGATGCCCAGGCGGGCCGACTACGGACACGCCGCGGTCGTCGGCGTGCTGCTGCACTCGGGCTACCTCGGCGGCGTGTTCTACGCCATCTCGGGCGGCGTCCCGGCGGGGGTGTCGGCCGTCGTGGTCAGCCTGCAGCCGGTGCTGGCTGCCGTGCCGGCGACGCGGGTGCTCGACGAGCGGCTGGTGGCCCGGCAGTGGAGCGGGCTCGTGATCGGAGTGGCGGGCGTGGCACTCGTCCTGGGTCCCGGCATCGCCGCCTCGGGCCCCTCGTCGGCGCTTCCGGTCAGCGGGCTGCTGGCCTGCCTGGCGGCGCTGGCCGCTGGCACGTCCGCGACGCTGCACCAGAAGCGGCACGGCCAGGGCATCCCCCTGGTGTGGGGCACGCCGTGCAGTACGCCGCGGCGTCTGCCGTGCTGCTGGCCGTCGGCGCGGTCACCGAGACGATGACGATCCGGTGGACCGGAGACTTCGTGCTGGCCCTCGTCTGGCTGGTCCTGGCACTGTCTCTCGGCGCCGTCCTGCTGCTGCTGTTCCTGCTGCGCAGCGGCACGGCCGCCGGGGTCTCGAGCCTGCTCTACCTCGTGCCGCCCGCGGTCGCCGTCGAGGCCTACCTGCTGTACGGAGAACGGCTCACCGGTCTGTCGCTCGTCGGGGTCGGCGTGACGGCGCTCGGCGTCGCGCTGGTGGTCACCCCGGTGCGCGTGCGGACTCCAGCGCGAGAGCCGGCCCAGCGCTGACGCCGACCCTGCTCGCGATGACGTCAGCCAACGCCGAGGAGGCGACGGCCGCGGGCCTCGTCGCTGCGGAACTCGTGGGTGGTCGAGTCGTGCACGATGCGGCCCTTCTGCATGACCGTGATGCGGTCGCACAGCTTGAAGGCTGCGTGCAGGTCCTGCTCGACGAGCAGCACCGAGATGCCCTCGCTGCGCAGGGCTGAGACGACGTCGACGACCTGCTCGACCACCGCGGGAGCCAGCCCGTCGGACGGCTCGTCGAGCAGCAGCAGGCGCGGCTCGAGCAGGAGCGCCCGGGCGATGGCCAGCATCTGCTGCTCGCCGCCGGAGAGCTGGTCACCGCGGTTGCCACGGCGCTCCTTCAGTCGCGGCATGAGCTCGTAGACGCGGTCGATCGTCCAGGCGCCGCTGCCGTCCTTCGGCACGGCGATGCGCAGGTTCGACTCGACGGTGAGCGGCGCGAATACCCGCCGGCCCTGCGGCACGATGGCGACGCCGGCGCGGGCGATCCGGTGGGTCGGCAGGCCGGCCAGCTGCTGCCCGTCGAGGGTGATCGATCCGGCTGTGGGCCGCAGCCAGCCCACCAGCGTGGACATCAGCGTCGTCTTGCCGACGCCGTTGCGGCCGAGCAGCCCGACCACCTCGCCCGTGTGCACCGTGAGGTCGACCCCGTCGAGCACCGTGCTGCCGGCGTAGCCGGCGCGGATCCCGCTGACGACGAGCTCGGCGGTCATCGCACGCCCCCGTCGGAGAAGAAGAGCTCCTCGGACCGTGCGGTGCCGAGGTAGGCGGTCTGCACCCGCTCGTCGTTGCGGATCTCCCCCGGGGCACCGTCGGCTAGCAGGCGACCCAGGTGCAGCACGCTGATCCGGTCGGCCAGGCGGAAGACGACGTCCAGGTCGTGCTCGATGATGAGCACCGTGATGTCCCGGGGCAGGGACTCCACGAGATCCCCGAAGCTGTCGCTCTCCGCCGCAGACATCCCCGCGGTGGGTTCGTCGAGCAGCAGCAGCGTGGGGGAGGTCGCCAGCGCGACGGCGACCTCGAGCTGACGGCGCTCGCCGTGTGACAGCTCGCTCACGCGGCTGGCTGCCCGCGAGGACAGCCCGGTGCGAGCGAGGCAGTCCTCGACGACCTCGGGGACGCCGGCGCACCGGGTGGCTGGCGTGCGCACCCGCATGCCGGCGCCGCTCGCCCGTTGCGCGGCCATGGCGACGTTGTCCGCCGCGGACTGCGTGAGGAACAGACTGGAGTGCTGAAAGGTCTTGGCCAGCCCGTGCCGCGAGCGCCAGGCGTCGGATCGTCGGGTGACGTCCTCGCCGTTCAGGACGATCCTGCCGCTGGTGGGCCGCAGCACCCCCGACAGCAGGTTGAAGAACGTGGACTTGCCGGCGCCGTTCGGACCGATGAGCGCGTGCCGGGCGCCCCGCTGGATCCTCAGGTGCACGTCGTCGACGGCCGCCAACTGCCCGAACCTCCTCGTCACTCCGGTGCACTCGAGGACGGCGTTCATCTCGTGGCTCCGCGACGTCGGGGCAGGCGCAGCCCCGCGAAGCCGCGGGGCAGCAGGAACACGGCGGCGATGAACACCGCGCCGAGCAGCAACGGCCCGCGGCCGCCGAGCTCGGGCCCGATCTCGTCGCGGATGTAGAAGACCAGCGCGGCGCCGAGGACCGCACCCCAGAGGCTGCCCCG
Organism: Actinomycetota bacterium; assembly: GCA_030773675.1. Next base: position 9,631 of record JALYMN010000460.1, on the reverse strand, counting down.
GCCGCCGATGACGACGGCGAGCAGCGCGAGCGCGGACACCTCGAAGGCCAGGTCGGCCGGCGAGACGAAGCGGGCCTGCGCGACGTACAGCGCACCGGCCGCACCTGCGACGGCGCCCGAGATGACGAAAGCCTTGTACTTGACGGCGAACGTCGAGTACCCGAGCGAGCTCATGCGGTCCTCGTTGTCCCGCACGCCGCGCAGCGACCGGCCGAAGGCGCTCCGGGACACTGCGAGCAGGAGCAAGAAGAACACGAGGGACACGACGAGGACGTACCAGTAGCGGTAGCCAGCCAGCCTGACCGGGTCGCCGCCCGGAACGAAGGTGAGGGCCGGGATGCCGACGAGCCCGTTGTCGCCGCCGGTCACGCTCGTCCAGCGGATGGCGAGGACGTGGAAGATCTCCGCGAAGGCCAGCGTGAGCATGAGCAGGTAGGTGCCGCGGGCGCGCACCACCAGCCAGCCGATGCCGATCGCTAGAACCGCGCCGGCGAGCACTGCGGCGAGCAGCTGGACCGGCGCCCACGGCGTCAGCTCGCGCGCCGTGATGCCGGCCGCGTAGGCCCCAACGCCGAACGGCGCGGCGTGGCCGAGCGATGGAAGCCCACCGACGCCGACGAGCAGGTCGAGGCTCACGGCCAGCAGCGCGAGCGCCAGGATGCGCGTGAGCGCAGTCGCCAGCGCCGCCGACGCGAAGAACGGCAGCGCGAGCAGGACCACGACGACCGCTGCGCCGATGACGAGGTCACGCTTGACGCGGCGCGGGTCCTGGGTGGCCGTGGGGACGGCCACGACCTGGGCGACGTCCATCCCCGAGTCGACCGGGGCGGAGGCGGGCAGCGTCATGCCACCCTCCCCGAGTTGAGGATGCCCCGCGGGCGGAGCAGGAGGACGAGCGCCATCGTCCCGAAGGTCAGGAACGAGGCGTACGTCGGCAGAAGCGAGACGCCGAGCGTCTCGACCTGCCCGATGAGCAGCGCGCCGACGAGCGCGCCGGACACCGAACCCAGGCCGCCGATGACGACGACCACCAGCCCGAGGATCAGCACCCGGGTGTCGAGACCCGGGGAGGCGCTGAGGATCGGCGAGCCGAGGACGCCGCCGAAGGCCGCGAGTGCCGCGCCGGCGGCGAACACCCCCGTCATGAGGCGACCGGTGTTGACGCCCATGGCTCGCACCATCTGCGGGTCGGCGACGCTCGCCTGGACGAGCGCGCCGACGCGGGTCCTTTCGATGAGGAGGTACGCGCCGACGGCGAGCACCACGCCCACCCCGATGACGACCAGGCGGTAGAGGGGGTACTGGTTGCCCAGGAGGGAGACGCTCTCAGCGAGGCCCGCCGGGGCGGGCACCGAGCGGACGTCGTTGCCGTAGCGCTCCGAGTAGAGCTCGACGACGACGAAGGCGATGCCGAGGGTGAGCAGGGCCTGGTCGAGGTGCCCCCGTGAGGCGACCGGTCGGGTGATAAGCGCGAGCCCGGCCCCGGCAGCGCCTCCCAGCGCCACGGCAACGAGCGCCGCCACGAGGAAGGAGACGAGCGTGGCCTGGCCGGTCACCGCGGAGACCGCGACGTAGGCACCCCCGAGGTAGAGGGCGCCGTGCGCCAGGTTCAGCACGTCGAGCACCCCGAAGACCAGGGACAGGCCGAGCGCGATGGTGAACAGCAGGACGCCGAAGGCGACGCCGTCGACCATCGTGATGAGGTTCGCGTCGAGCCAGCCGATCACAGGGGCACCTCGTGGTCAGGAGTGGAGCGGATCAGGACCCGTCGAGCTCGGACAGGATGACGTTGGCGAGCTTGCCCTCGACCTGCTCGACGCGGCGCAGGTAGTAGGTCTGCTTGGGACCGTTGCCCTCGCCGAAGGTCCACTCGCCGCGCGGGCTGTCCACGGTCTCGATGCCCTGGAGCCCCTCGAGCAGCTGAGGGCCGCTGGCGCCGGTCGCGAACGCCTGGTCGAGCACCTGCGCGGCGTCGTAAGCCTGGACGGCGTACACCGTCGGCGGCTCGTCGTACGCCGCCTGGTATGCCTCGACGAACTCCTTGTTGCGGGCGTTGTCGAGCTGGTCGCTGTAGTGCAGCGACGTCTCGAGGCCGAGCGCCGCCTCGCCCGCGGCGGTCAGGACACCGCCCTCCGTGAGGAAGCCGCTCGAGAACAGCCGAACCTGGTCCTTCAGGCCGAACTGCGCGTACTGCTGGGTGAAGGCGACCGCCTCGGAGCCCGCGAAGAAGGCGTATGCGCAGTCGGCGCCGCTCTGCCGGACCTGGGTGAGGAACGGCTGATAGTTGTCCGTGCTCCCAAAGGGCGGGAAGGCACTGCCGGCGATCTTGCCGCCGGCCTTGGTGAAGCTCTCCTGGAAGCCGGCGGTGGCCTCCCGGCCGGCCGCGTAGTCCGCCCCGAGGAGGAACACGCTCTTGCACTCCTTGGCAGCCGTCGGGCCGAGGGCGGCGGCCACCTCCCCGTTGGTGAAGGAGGTGCGGAAGACGTAGTCTGAGGCCTTGGCGCCGGTGATGTCGTTGGCACCGGCGTTCGCCACGATCAGCGGGATCTGCGCCTCGTTGAACAGCTCGCTGACGCCCAGCGCGATGGCGGAGTTCACGATGCCGACCACGGCGTTGACCTCCTGCTGCACGAGGCGCTGCGCCGCGGGGATGCCGGTGTCGGGACCTCCGCCCTCGTCGATCTGCTCAAGCGTCACCTCCCGGCCGCCCAGCTTGCCGTCCTTCTGCTTCAGGTAAAGCTGGAACCCCTGCGTCATGTCCTCGCCGAGCGGGGCGAACACGCCGGAGGTCGGGACGAGCAAGCCGACCGTCACCGGGCTCGTGTCCCCGCCGCTACCGCTGGAAGGGGCGGCACTGCTACCGCCGTCGTCCAGCGCGCCGCCTCCGCACGCTGAAAGGACCGCGCTGGCGGTCACACCGGCCAGGACGGTGAGGAAGGGGTGTCGCAGTCGGCGCATGGCGGGACCTCCGCGGTCGTCGCAGGGCGGATTCAAGAGCGAGTGGTGCGCGTGACGTGGGTCACGGCGTCGGCGACACCTCACCATCGCGACGTTCTACAGTCAAGACGTTCCGCGTCAGAACTGTGACGCAAGTTCGCGCGCCCACTCCGCCAGAGGTCGTCAGCGGAGTCGGCGCAAGCCGGCTCGGTACTGCTTGCCGCTGCGCACGTACTCGCGCACTCCGTAGTCGATCCACGTCGCCTGCTCGTCGCTGTCCATGGGCCTGCTGCGCGCGGGTACGCCAAGCGCCATCGAGCCAGCGGGCACCACGGTGTCCTCGGTGACGAGCGCGGACGCACCGACCACGCTGCCGCGCTCGATGCGTGCGCGGTTGAGCACAACCGAGCCGGAGCCGATGAGGCAGCGGTCCTCCACGACGCAGCCTTCGAGGTGGACGTTGTGCCCGACCACGCAGTCGTCGCCGACGACGGTGTGCCACTCGTCCGTCGTGTGCACGATGGTGCCGTCCTGGATCGACGTTCGTGCGCCGATGACGATGCGCCCGTGGTCGCCTCGCAGGACGGCGCTGGGCCACACCGAGGCCTCGTTCCCGATCACCACGTCGCCGATGACCACGGCGTCGGGGTGCACGTAGGCCGTCGGGCTGATGGTCGGCTCGAGGTCGTCGAGGGCGTAGACGGGCAGGGCTCTCTCCTGTCAGGCGGGGTGGAGGCCGGCGTAGACCGACAGGGCGTTGCCGCCGAGCACGAGCGCGACGACGTCGTCGGCCAGGCCGAGGCCGGCCACGGCACGGGCGTTGGCCGCCTGCCCCGGGACCCCGGGCCAGTCGGTCCCGTAGATCCACTTGCGAGCCAGCCGGCCGAGGTCGAAGCTCGCGTAGTACTCCGGCAGACGCTTGGGCGGGAGGCCGGACAGCTCGATCCACACGTTCGGACGCGAGACCGCGAGGAAGGCCGCCGCGTCGTACCACCAGCCGCGGCCCCCGTGCGCGAGCACCACGTGCAGGTCCGGGAAGTCGCGCAGCACGGCGTCGAGCAGCTGCGGGTCGGCGTAGGCGTTCGTGGAGCCAGGGAAACTGCTGGTGCCGCAGTGCACGACGAGGGGCACCGAGCGCTCCACGAGGACGGCGTACGCCGGGTAGAGCGCCGCGTCGTCGGCCCGGAAGCCCCCGTGCACGGGATGCAGCTTGAGGGCCGCCGCGCCAAGGTCGAGCTGCCGCGTCAGCTCCTTGGCGATGGGGTGGTGCAGGTGGGGGTTGACGTTCGCGACCGGACGGAACCGCCGCGGGTCGTGCTCCACCAGCGGAAGCAGGTCGTCGAAGCGCTGGTAGCCGGTCGCCTTGGGGCTGTACTCGCAGAAGAGCAGCGCGACGTCGACGCCCTCCGCCGAGAACAGCGCCGCCAGCGCGGCGGGGTCCGGCGTGCCGTCGGGCCGCCAGACCTCCTCCAGCAGTCCGGGGCGGCCGAACTGCCGCGCCCAGTCCATCCAGGCGGGAGCGAGCGTGCCGAGGTGCGGGACGTGGACGTGCGCGTCGACGAGGACGTGTCCGTCGAGCACGGTGTCAGGCCGTGACCGGCACGGCGGGCGCCTCCGACGAGGACCGGCCTGCCGGGACGGGGGGCACCCGGTCCTGCGCCATCGACCGAAGCTTGAAGCGCTGGATCTTGCCTGTCGCCGTCTTCGGCAGCTCGTCCACGACGAGCACGGCGCGGGGCCGCTTGAAGGCGGCCAGTCCCTCGCGGCACCACTGCACCAGGCCGTCGGCGTCGACGGAGGCGCCGGGGGCGAGGACCACGCAGGCCACCGGCTTGTCGAGCTCGTTGCTGTCCGGGACGCCGACCACCGCCGCCTCCACGACATCGGGGTGCTGCAGCAGCCGGTCCTCCAGCTCGGCGGGCGACACCCAGATGCCGCCGGCCTTGAGCAGGTCGTTCGAGCGGCCGAGGCAGGTGTAGTAGCCGTCGGCGGACCGGGTGTAGGTGTCCCCGGTGCGTAGCCACTCGCCTTGGAAGACCTCGCGCGTCGCCTCGGTGCGACACCAGTAGCCCGACGCCAGACTCGCGCCGCGCACGAAGAGGGCACCCGGGGTGTCGTCGGGGACGGTGGCGCCGTTCTCGTCGCGCAGGTCGATGTCGTAGCCGGGAACAGGGGTGCCCGACGTGCCTGGCCGCACCTCGCCCTCCTTGTTGCTCAGGAAGATGTGCAGCGCCTCGGTCGAGCCGATGCCGTCGAGGATCTCCACGCCGAAGCGCGTGGTGAAGCGGGTGTACAAGGCGGCCGGCAGCGCCTCGCCGGCCGAGGCGCAGAGCCGCACGGACCTGAACGTGTCCTCGGGCAGCTCCGCGGCGAGCAGGGCCGCGAAGAACGTCGGACCGGCGAAGAACAGGGTGGGTGCGTCCTCGCGCATCCGCTGGACGACGACGTCGGGCGACGGCCGACGCGGCTCGAGGACAGTCGTGGCGCCCACGGCGAGCGGGAAGAGGGCGGCGTTGCCGAGGCCGTAGGCGAAAAAGAGCTTCGCGATGGAGAAGCAGACGTCGTCCCGCGTGATGCGCAGGACGTCGCGGGCGTAGGTCTCGCAGACGGCCCGCAGGTTCTCGTGCCGGTGCATGGCCCCCTTGGGCGTCCCCGTCGTGCCGGAGGTGTACAGCCACAGGGCCGGGCTGTCGGCGTAGGTGCGGGCCGGCGGCACGACTGTGCCCGCCTGCCACGATCCGGCGTCGAGCACCTCGTCCCACGACGTCAGGCTGGCGCTGCCCGTCGCCGAGAGCGCCGCCTCGTCGATGGCCACCAGGTGCGCCAGCTGCGGCGCCTCCTCGGCCGCCACCTGGGCGGCCTCCGCGAACTCCGGGCTGACCACGAGCATGCGGGCCCCGGAGTCCGCGACGACCTTGGCGAGCTCCGGTCCCGTCAGCATCGTCGAGACGGGCACTGCCACCGCCCCGTGCCGCCAGCAGCCGAGCAGGCCGACGAGCAGCTCCGGCCGGTCGGAGCACACGAACAGCACGCGCTCGCCCTGGCGGACGTCGAGCGCGTCCAGGCCGGCCGCCAAGGCCGACGACAGCTGCTGCAGGTCACGGTAGGTGAGCTCCTGACCCATGCTCCGCACTGCGGTGCGGTCGCCGTCGCCGTCCTCGACGTGGCGGTCGACGAAGTAGTGCGCTGCGTTGAAGTGCTCGCTCATGCGTTGCCCGTCCTGAGGTCTGACCAGCGCGGGGCTGCCCGTCGAGGATGTGTCCCAAGACACACTACGCGCCCTCGACGCCGCGTCAAGGGTGCGTAGACAGTCCTGGGCGGTCGATGACCGCACCCTGTGGTTGCATCGTCAATGTGAGGGACCACGACGCCCGGCGCCGCGAGACGAGCGCGGCCAGTTCGCGCTCCCTCCTGCTGACGGTCCTGGGCGAGTTCGTCCTGCCGCGCGATGCACCCGCATGGACGGGCGCCCTGGTGACGGCGCTCGGCGAGGTTGCGGTGGAGGAGAAGGCTGCCCGCCAGGCGCTGTCCCGCACGGCCGCGGAGGGACTGCTCAGCTCCGAGCGGGAGGGCCGACGGGTGCGCTGGCGCCTCACTCCTGCCGGGAACCAGCTGCTCGTGCAGGGGACCGAGCGCATCTACGGCTTCGGCCAGCAGGTGAAGCCCTGGGACGGTCGTTGGCTCGTCCTTGCCGTCAGCGTCCCCGAGACCCAGCGCCAGCTCCGGCACCGACTGCGCACCCGGCTGACGTGGGCGGGGCTCGGCTCCCCCATGCCGGGCCTGTGGGTCAGCCCTGACGCCGACAAGGAGAAGGAGGTCGCGTACGCCATCGCCGAACTCGGCGTGGAGGCGTTTTCCTTCACCGGGCCGTTCGGCCAGATCGGCGAGGAACAGCGCGTCGTGCGGCAGGCATGGGCGCTCGAGGACGTCGAGCGCCGCTACCGCAGCTTCGTCGAGACGGTGTCGCAGGTGGCGCCTGCGACACCCGGCGAGGTCTTCGCCGCTCAGGTGCAGCTGGTCCAGGAGTGGCGCCGGTTTCCCTTCCTCGACCCCGCCCTCCCGCCCGAGCTGCTGCCCGCGGACTGGCCTGCGCCGATGGCGACCGACCTGTTCCGCCGGCGCCACGACGAGTGGCACGACGACGCGCAAGCGCACTGGGACGCCATCTGCAGCTCGGCAGCATCGCGCTCCTGAGCGGTCCCCCCCTGAACGCGCCGTGCCCGCCACCTCGTGGGGTGACGGGCACGGTGGCCCGGCTGACGGCTACGGGAAGCGCACGTAGTCGAACTCCACGGGCATGTCGTTGATGCCCTGGGGCGGCGGCGCGATCCAGCTCGCGAACTCGCCCTCCTCGAGGTGGGGGACCATGAGCTCGGCGACGCGGGCGCGGTCTTCCGGCGTCGGCACCCAATCGCCCTCCTTCGCCTCGAAGGTCGCCTCGTCGAGCACCTCGCCGGTGGGGCTGATGTGGTGGCCGGAGTAGGCGCCGACCTTCCGGAAGAAGCCCTCGTGCGGCAGCGTGAGCCGGTCGTCGAGACCGGCGTCCTCGAGCGCCTGGTTCCAGCGGCGGACGCCGTTCTCGCAGTCGGCCACGTACTCGTCGCGCAGGTCGAGGTTCAGCGCGTTGAGCAGCGGGACGGTCTGCTGGACGATGGCCCCGTCACGGACGATGTTCATCTCGCGCTCCATGCCGATGAGCACGTGGTCGTCCTTGCGGCGGGTCTCGCCCCAGCGGCCCTTGAGGCCCGAGGTGAAGTAGTTGCCGGCGTTGGTCGACTGTTCGGACCCGAAGAGGTCCATCGAGACGGCGAACTGGAAGTTCAGGTACTTCTGGATGACGGCGAGCGGGATGGCGCCGTACTGCCAGACCTCCTCGGTCTCGTGCTTGACCATCATCTCGGCGGTGCGCTCCACCGTACGCTGCACGCCGGTGGTGCCCACGAACATGTGGTGGGCCTCCTCCTTGAGCATGAACTCGCAGGTGCGGGCGAGCGGGTCGAAGCCCGACTCCTTGAGTGTGCCCAGCTGGTACTTGCCGTCGCGGTCGGTGAAGTACGTGAACATGAAGAACTGCAACCAGTCCGTCGTGTCCTCGTTGAAGGCGCCGAGGATGCGCGGCGCGTCGGCGTCACCGGAGTTGCGCTTCAGCAGCTGCTCGGCCTCCTCGCGGCCCTCGCGGCCGAAGTACGCCTGCAGGAGGTAGACCATCGCCCAGAGGTGACGGCCCTCCTCGACGTTGACCTGGAAGAGGTTGCGCAGGTCGTACAGCGACGGAGCCGTCAGCCCGAGCTGCCGCTGCTGCTCGACCGACGCCGGCTCCGTGTCGCCCTGGATGACGATGAGCCGCTGCAGCTCGGCGCGGTACTCGCCCGGCACGCTCTGCCAGGCCAGCTCGCCCTTGTGCTGGCCGAAGGCGATGCGGCGCTCGGGGTCGCGCTCGGCTAGGAAGATGCCCCAGCGGTAGTCCTGCATGGGGACGCGGTCGAAGTGCGCCCACCCGTCGCGCCCGACGGCGACGGCGGTGCGCAGGTAGACGTCCTTGTGCTCGAGCGCCGGCCCGAGCTGCTTCCACCAGTCGAGGAACTTGGGCTGCCAGCTCTCGAGCGCGCGCTGGAGGCGGCGGTCGTTGGCCAGGTCCACGTTGTTCGGGATGCGCTGCGAGTAGTCGACCGGGCTCATGGGGCCGGTCGGGACCGGCGCCTCGCCGGTCCGCCCGTTGGTCGGGGTCGTCGGTGCCGTCATGTGTAACCCTCCGGGGAGCCCAAGTCCTACGCTGAGTCGTCGCTGCGTCAAGAGTGTGTAGCACTTTGTGTGCCTGCGCAACCCCTGCGCACTGCTCGTCTCGCCGCCGCGCTCGGGAGGTCCGGCTGACGAGCGCTCGCGGAACGACGCGCTGGTCCGTTGGCGGCCAGGCCGCCCGCGGTCCCGGACCGGTCGGCCAGAGACCGGACCCCGCCACGACGGTGTCGGGCCCCTTGATGCAGCGCGTGATCCGTGGACGGGACGGCGGCAGGAAGACGCGCGTCGACGCGGCTGCCTCGCTCTTGGTTCCCGACCACCACGACCTGTAGAGGACCGCACGCGGCGCGGCGGCTGTGCCAGAGTCAGAACGACAACCCCGGTCCGAGCGGCAAGCCAGAGGAGCGCCATGCAGCCCGAGGATGTCCCGCACATGGGCCTCGATGCCGAGATCGGCTTCCGCGTGGAGTCCATCGAGCCGGACCGGGTGACGGGGTCGTTCCGCGTGACTCCGGCCCTATTCGGCCGTGACGGCTCCTTGCACCGAGGCGTCCTCTCAGCAACTGTCGGGTCGATCGCCAGCGTCGCGGCAGCGTCACGGGTGGGGGACATGGACCAGGTGGTCGATGTCACGAACTCCACGTCCTACTTCGCGACCGTGTCCTCGGGGACGGTGAGCCTCGTGGCTGAGCCGGTGCAGGTCACACCGGAACGGCAGGAGTGGATCGTGCGCGCGAAGGGCGACGCCGGCGATCTGCTCGCCCACGGCGTCGTACAGCTGGCGACGCTCCGCCAGCGAGATGACAGTCGGACCTAGCCCGGGGCTTTCATCGGCTGGCGCTGAGCGGGCCGTGTCTGTGAACTGAAAGGTGCTCCTGACCTGCCAAGATCGGACTTGCTGAGGGTCCGGGTGGCGTCGATCGAGGAGCACCTTTCAGGTGAAGCAGCGTAGCCG
>JALYMN010000459.1 GCA_030773675.1 Actinomycetota bacterium | reverse complement strand
CGGCACGAGACAGGCGCGGGTCGTCCGGGGTCGCGCTCACGCCAGAGAGCTGTAGGCGACCACGCCCCGGCGCACGGCCTCGACCGCCTTGCGAGCGGTGCGGCGGAGCTCCGGCCGCTGCTCGCCGGCGACGTCGGCGATCTGCCCGAGCAGGTCGACGAGCTGCTTGCACCAGCGCACGAAGTCGCCGGCGGTGAGCTCGGCCTCGCCGGTGCTGCCGCCGTCGAGGACCTGCTCGAGCCGCGCGCCGTCCGCCCAGCGCCAGGCGGCCCAGGCGAAGCCGGGGTCGGGCTCGCGCAGGAACGACAGGCCCGCCTCGGCCTCGGCCTGCGAAAGCCGGTGCCAGGTGTCGGTGAGGTCCTGCAGCGCCGCCCGGACGGCGCCGCCGGGCACCGGGGGCCCGACGTCGTCGGCCCGGCGGCTCTCGTAGACCAGCGTGCTGGCGACGGCGGCGAGCTCGGCGGAGCTCAGGGCGTCCCAGGCCCCGGTGCGCAGCGACTCGACGACCAGCAGGTCGACCTCGCTGTAGACGCGGGCCAGTGAGCGTCCGGCGTCGGTGACCTCGTCGCCGTGCAGGTAGCCGAGGACGTCGAGCAGCCCGCAGACGCGGTCGAAGGTGCGCGCGATGGACGACGTCTTGCCCTCCACCCGCCGCTCGACGGCGTCGGTCTCCGCGCGCAGCCGCACCCACCGCTCGCCCCAGCGCATGTGCGCCTCGCGATCGTCGCAGCCGTGGACCGGGTGCTGGCGCAGCCGGGCGCGCAGGGACGCCAGCCGCTCGTCGTCGGCGGCGGCGGAGCGCCGTCGTCCGGGCCGCTCGCCGTCGGGCAGGTCCAGCCCGCGCAGGGCGGAGGCGACGTCGCGCCGGTCCTGCGGCGAGCGCGGGTTGAACCCGCGGGGCAGCTTGACCCGCCCGAGCGGCTCGACCGGGCCGGGGAAGTCGGCCGACGACAGCCGGCCGCTCCAGCGGTCCTCGGTGACGACCAGCGGGTGCGACTCGCCGAGCCCCACGCCTGGGTCGACGACGACGGCGAGCCCGCTGCGCCGCCCGGTCGGCACGCGGATGACCTCGCCCGGCTTGAGCCGCTCCAGCGACTGCGCCGCCGCGGCCCGGCGCTGCGAGGCGCCGGACCGGGCCAGCTCGTTCTCGCGCTCCTTGACCGCCCGCCGCAGCGCGGCGTACTCCTGCGCGTCGCCGAGGTGGCAGGTCATCGCCTCCCGGTAGCCCTCGAGGGCCTCCAGGTTGCGGCTGACCTGGCGGGCCAGCCCGACCACCGAGCGGTCGGCCTGGAACTGCGCGAAGGAGCTCTCGAGCAGCGCCCGGGCCGGCTCGCGGCCGAACGCGCCGACGAGGTTGACGGCCATGTTGTAGCTCGGCCGGAAGCTCGACCGCAGCGGGTAGGTGCGGGTGCTCGCCAGGCCGGCGAGCTGGCGCGGGTCGAAGCCCTGCTGCCACAGGACGACCGCGTGGCCCTCGACGTCGATGCCGCGCCGCCCGGCCCGGCCGGTGAGCTGGGTGTACTCGCCCGGCGTCACGTCGGCGTGGGTCTCGCCGTTCCACTTGACCAGCTTCTCGAGCACCACCGACCGCGCCGGCATGTTCACGCCGAGCGCCAGGGTCTCGGTGGCGAACACCGCCTTGACGAGGCCCTGCGTGAACAGCTCCTCGACGATCTCCTTGAACGTCGGGAGCATGCCGGCGTGGTGGGCGGCGAGCCCGCGCTCGAGGGCGTCGAGCCAGTCCCAGTAGCCGAGCACCCGCAGGTCCTCGTGCGGTATGTCACGCGTGCGGTCCTGGACGTGCGAGCGGACGCGCTCGCGCTCGTCCGGCGTCGTGAGGCGCAGCCCGGCGCGCAGGCACTGCTCGACCGCCGCCGCGCACCCGGCCCGGCTGAAGATGAAGGTGATGCACGGCAGCAGGCCCTCGCGGCCGAGCTTCTCGACGACGTCGGGGCGGCTCGGCACCGGGCGGCGCTGCGGCCGGCCGCCCTTCTCCCGCGGCGACCAGCGCGACTCCTCGCGGAACAGCCGGTCCAGGTCGGGATTGACCTTGCCGTCGCCCCGGGGGCCGAACAGGTCGTAGAGCCGGTTGCCGACGAGCACGTGCTGGGTCAGCGGCACCGGGCGGTGCTCCTCGACGACCACCTCGGTGTCGCCGCGGACCGTGACCAGCCAGTCGCCGAACTCCTCGGCGTTGCTCACGGTGGCCGACAGCGACACCAGCCGGACGTCGTCCGGCAGGTGGATGATCACCTCTTCCCAGACGCCGCCGCGGGCCCGGTCGGCGAGGTAGTGCACCTCGTCCATGACGACGTGGGACAGGCCGCGCAGGGCGTCGCTGCCGGCGTAGAGCATGTTGCGCAGGACCTCGGTCGTCATGACGACGACGTCGGCGTCGCCGTTGACCGAGTTGTCGCCGGTGAGCAGGCCGACACGGTCGGCGCCGTACCGCTCGGCGAGGTCCTTGTGCTTCTGGTTGGACAGCGCCTTGATGGGGGTGGTGTAGAAGCACTTGCGACCCTCGCGCAGCGCGAGGTGGACGGCGAACTCGCCGACGACGGTCTTGCCCGCGCCGGTCGGCGCGGCGACGAGCACGCCGCGGCCCTCCTCGAGCGCCTTGCACGCGGTGCGTTGGAAGGCGTCGAGCCCGAAGGCGTACCCGGCCTCGAACTCGGTGAGCGCGGGACCCCCTTGGCTGCGGCGGAAGGCCGCGTACCGCTCCGCGGGCGACAGGTCCGGCTCGGCAGCGGGGATCACTCCACCACGCTACGTGCCCGGGGAGGGACCGGACCGCCTGGCCGGGCGGCGTGCCGGCGGGTACGGGCCCCGGGCTCAGAGCGGCGAGGTGTCGATCCGCGACGGGACGTCGTCGTCGAGCCGCTCGTGCTCCTCCTGCGCCGCGCGCCGGCGCTGGGCGCGCTCGCGCAGGCGGGCGACGAGGATGCAGGCCTCGTAGAGCAGCCAGAGCGGCACGGCCATGAAGCAGAAGGTGAACGGGTCCTGGGACGGCGTGATGAGCGCCGCGGCGACGAAGATGCCGAGCACGGTGCCCCGCCGGGCGGAGCGCATCTGCCGCGAGCTGAGCACCCCGACGAAGTGGAGGAACAGCACGATGACGGGGAACTCGAAGGCGATGCCGAACGCGAGCAGGCACAGCGTGACGAACGACAGGTAGTCCTGGACGTTGACCAGCGTGATGACGTCTCCGCCGCCGACCTGGAGGAGGAACTCCAGACCTCGCGCCACGGTGAGGTAGGCGAAGACCGCGCCGGTGAGGAACAGCGTCAGCGAGGCGGCGAGGAAGCTCGCGGCGTACCGGCGCTCCTTGCGGTGCAGCGCCGGGGTGATGAAGGCCCCGAGCTGGTAGAGCCAGACCGGGGAGGCTGCCACGATGCCGCCGAGGAACGACACCCGCAGGCGCACCTTGAACTGGTCGAAGATGCCTAGCGCGACCAGGTCGCAGTTGACGCGGCCTGGTGTCGTCTGGCAGTACGGCTGACGGAGGAAGTCGTACACCGGCTGCCAGAACACGAACACGACGACCAGGCAGACGAACACCGCGATCAGCGACTTCGCCAGCCGGCTGCGCAGCTCGTAGAGGTGCTCGACCAGGCTCATCCGCCCGTCGTCGACGGGGCGGGAGCCCGCCCGCCCGGTCGTGAGCCGGCCCACTACTGCAGGCGGTCGGGGGAGCCCGGCTGCGCGTCGAGCGGCTTACCGGTGTGCGGGTCGTAGCGCGGCGCCGACGGCGGCGCATCGTCGTCACGCAGGCCCTTGGTCTCGGCCTTGAGGATCCGCGCGGAGCGGCCGAGGGAGCGCGCGGCGTCCGGCAGCCGCTTGGCCCCGAACAGCACCAGGATGACGATCGCAATGATGATGATCTCAGTGGTACCGAGGTTGGGCATGCGGACCTCCTAGGACGGTGCGCCCACGGTACGTGCGCGCGCCGGGCCTCGGCACCCTCGACGCACGACTCGGCCCGCCGGCGCGCAGAGACCTGCCAGGCGCCGGACGGACGGGAACGAGGGGCGCTGCGTCAGCGCGCGGCTGCCGGAGGCGTGACCCGCGTGCTGCCGCGGGTCGGTCCGGCCGGGACGGCGGCGGCCGCGCCGTCCGCCACAGGCCTGTCCAGGAGGCCACTCTGCGCTAGCTCGAGGTCGTCGAGCGCCGTCCCGAGGCGCTCACCCGCCTCCGACACGCGGTGCCCCAGCGCCTTCACGCTGCGCCACAGGCGCAGGCCGGCGAGCCCCAGCAGGGCGAGAGCGGCGAGCACCAGGACGACGTCGACGGCGAGCCAGGGCACCCGGGCAGGCTAGCCGGGTCGGCGGGTGGAACCGGGAGCAGCCGCGTCGCCCGGAGTTCCACGGGCGACGGCGGGACCGGGACGGCCGCGACGCGCGGCGGCGGCGGGAGCCGGCGCCCGACGGCTCGGCCAGGTGCGGGACGCGTCAGGTCAGGTCAGGAGGAGACGGACGCTCCCGCCGCCCCGGCGAGCAGGTCGCTCGTGCCGAGCTGGAGGGCGAAGTCGAGCAGGTCGTCGTAGGTCAGCGCCGGCGCCGCGGCGGACCGCGACTGCTCCAGCACCTCCGCCGGCAGGTCCCACACCTGCGCCGGGACGCCGCCGCTCACCAGCAGCGAGACGACGTGGTCGTCGGCCGGCTTGCGGACCTCCTCGCTGCAGGAGGGGCAGCAGAACGCGTAGTAGGACAGCGGCGCGTGGCTGCACACCATGAGCGCCACGTCGGCCGGGGTCAGCTCGACCTCCCCGCAGGCGGGGCAGGACGCCTTGATCGTGGTCATGGCCGGGGTCCTCTCGACGACGCCACCGTGCTCACGGCGACGCAGCGGGAATCGGCAGCGCCCCGTCGCCGCTGAACCTACCGGCCGGGTGACGGCCCGACGGGCCGCCCGGGACGGAACCGGAGCCCACCCGGGAGGACTACGCCGACGCCGCCGGACGCGGGTGGCCGCCGCCGTCCTCGTCGCCCTCCTCGGCGCCGTCCTCGCCGCCGCGGTCGTCGAGGGCGTCCGCGTAGGCCGCC
>JALYMN010000458.1 GCA_030773675.1 Actinomycetota bacterium | reverse complement strand
GTCCAGCCGTCCGCCCGGCGTCCCGTCCGGCTGCCCGCGTGGTCGGCGGTGCGGGTGCCCCCGTGGCCGTGGCGCGCGGGGACGGCGCGCTGCGCCCGGTGGAGGGGTCCGGACGGCGGCGGGGCAGCGGCCCGCTGCAGCGCTACACGGTGGCGGTCGAGGGCGGCCTGGGCATCGACGCGCGCGCGTTCGCGGGCACGGTCGAGGCGACGCTCGCCGACCCGCGCTCGTGGGGTGCGGGCGGGCGCCTGTCGTTTCAGCGCGTGGACGCTGGTCCGGTCGCGTTCCGCGTGGTGCTGGCGAGCCCCGACACGACCGACTGGCTCTGCGCGCCGCTGCGCACCGCCGGGACCTACAGCTGCGCCAGCCGGGGGTCCGCCGTCGTCAACGCGGGGCGCTGGCTGCGCGGCGCCGCGGCGTACCGGGGCGAGCTCGTCGCCTACCGCCAGTACGTCGTCAACCACGAGGTCGGGCACGTGCTGGGGCACGGGCACGAGTCGTGCCCGGGAGCGGGCCGCCCCGCCCCGGTGATGGTGCAGCAGACCAAAGGGGTCGGCGCCTGCCGGCCCAACGCCTGGCCCTTCCCCTGACCGGTCCGCGCAGCCGACCGTCGACCTCGGCGGGAACAACCCGCTCCGGCGCGGGCTTGGCGTCGGAAGCACCCCGGGACGAAGGAGCACACGTGTCGCTGCCGCCGCTGGTCGAGCCGGCCGCCGAGCTGACCCGTTCGGAGGTGATGCGCTACAGCCGTCACCTGATCATCCCCGACGTCGCGATGGACGGGCAGAAGCGCCTCAAGAACGCCAAGGTGCTGGCCGTCGGCGCCGGCGGGCTGGGTTCGCCGACGCTGATGTACCTCGCCGCCGCGGGCGTCGGGACGCTCGGCGTCATCGACTTCGACGTCGTCGACGAGAGCAACCTGCAGCGCCAGGTGATCCACGGCCAGAGCGACGTGGGCCGCAGCAAGGCACAGAGCGCCCGCGACTCGGTCCGCGAGATCAACCCGCTCATCGAGGTCGTGCTGCACGAGGAGCGCCTCGACGGCACGAACGTGATGGACGTCTTCAGCCAGTACGACCTCATCGTGGACGGCACCGACAACTTCGCGACGCGGTACATGGTCAACGACGCCGCGTTCTTCCTTGGCAAGCCCTACGTCTGGGGCTCGATCTACCGCTTCGACGGGCAGGCCAGCGTCTTCTGGCCGACCGCGCCGGGCGGGGACGCCCCGTGCTACCGCTGCCTGTACCCGGAGCCGCCGCCGCCCGGCATGGTCCCGAGCTGCGCCGAGGGCGGTGTGCTCGGCGTCCTGTGCGCCTCGATCGGCTCCATCCAGACCACCGAGGCGGTCAAGCTGCTCACCGGCATCGGGGAGCCACTCGTCGGGTCGCTGATCGTGTACGACGCGCTCGAGATGGAGTACCGCAAGATCAAGGTACGCAAGGACCCGGAGTGCTTGCTCTGCGGCAAGAACCCGACGATCACCGGGCTCGTCGACTACGAGGCCTTCTGCGGCGTCGTGTCCGAAGAGGCGCAGGAGGCGGCGCAGGGCAGCACCATCCTCGCCACCGAGCTCAAGGCCAGGATCGACGCGGGCGTGGACTTCCTGCTCGTCGACGTCCGCGAGCCGGCGGAGTACGAGATCATCAACATCCCGGGGGCCGTGCTCATCCCCAAGGGCGACATCCTCAACGGCTCGGCGCTGGC
This sequence comes from Actinomycetota bacterium, assembly GCA_030773675.1. Next base: position 763 of record JALYMN010000458.1, on the reverse strand, counting down.
CCAGCTGCCGCAGGACAAGGAGATCGTCCTGCACTGCAAGAGCGGCGTCCGCTCGGCCGAGGCGCTCGCAGCGCTCAAGGCCGCCGGGTTCGGCAACAGCGTGCACGTCCAGGGCGGCGTGCTGGCGTGGCAGGCCCAGGTCGACCCGAGCCTGCCGACGTACTAGACCGGCGGCTCTCCCGCGGCCCGTGTCGCTGCTGACCCGGGGCGCGCCGCATCCCGGCCCGTCCCTCCCCGGCAGACTGGGCCCGTGACTCGTCCGGCGAGCGTCTCGGCCGGGCTCGGCACGCGTCCCGGCGGCGGCGGGCCGGTGACGGCGTACGCGCGGATCGTGCTCGACGCCGTCGACCGCATCCCCGCGGGACGCGTGCTGACGTACGGCGACGTCGCGGAGCTGACCGGACGGGGCACCGGCCGCACGGTCGGGACGGCGCTGAGCAGGCACGGCCGCGAGGTGCCGTGGTGGCGGGTCGTGCAGGCCTCGGGACGCCCGGCCGAGCCGCACGTGCGGGAGGCGCTGCGGCTGCTGCGCGCCGAGGGCTGCGTCGTGCACGGCGAGGTGGTCGACCTGTCGGTCGCGCGCTGGGACGGCCGTACGCCCGCCGCGCGCTGACCCGCGCCGCCGGCCAGTTTCTGTCGGAGGGCTCTGCTGGACTGCCCGCATGACCGAGAGCCCCGCCCCCCTCCTGCGCCGCCGCGCCGCGCTCCCGCGGTCCGCGCCGGTGCTCGACGCCGACCAGCGGCGGGTGGTCGAGCACGCGGG
>JALYMN010000457.1 GCA_030773675.1 Actinomycetota bacterium | reverse complement strand
AGCCCGACCCGGCGGGGCCGCTGCTCGCCGAGGCCCTGCCGGGCGGGCTCGTGCGGGTCTGGTCGGGCACGCTGACCGGCGAGCTGTCCGGCCCGGACGGCGAGCGGTGGACGTCCTGCCCCGCCGGCGACGTCTGCCTCCCCGCCCCGGGCACCCGCCTGACCGACCCGGACCTCGCTCTGACCGTGGCGCCCCGCGCCCGCTGACGCGCCGTCGGCCGTCCGGTCGCGCTCCTGCCTCAGACCTCCGACCAGGCGCGGGCCAGCAGCGCCCGGGTGTCGGGCAGCAGCTGCGGCAGCACCTTGGTGTGCCCGACGACCGGCATGAAGTTCGTGTCGCCGCCCCAGCGCGGCACGACGTGCTGGTGCAGGTGCGCGGCGATGCCGGCGCCCGCGACCGCGCCGAGGTTCATGCCGACGTTGAAGCCCTGCGCACCGCTGGCGTGCCGCACCGCCCGCAGCGCGTGCTGCGTCATCGTCGCCAGCTCGACCACCTCGCCGTCGTCGAGGTCCTCGTACGGTGCGACGTGGCGGTACGGCACGACCATCAGGTGCCCCGAGTTGTACGGGTAGAGGTTGAGCACGGCGAAGCAGTGCTCACCGCGGGCCACGACGAGCCCCTGCTCGTCGGGCAGTTCGGGGATCGCGCAGAACGGGCAGTCGCTGCCCTTGCCCTCCCCGCGGATGTAGGCCATGCGGTGCGGGGTGTACAGCCGGGCGAAGGCGTCCTGCACGCCGACGCCGGGCTGCTCCTCGTACTGCGTCGGACGACGGGCCGCCGGTGACGCGGCGTCCGTCGCGGGTGACTCCTCCCCTGCGCTCACCGGCGCTCCTGCACCGCCTGGACGACCTTGCGCACCGCCTCGTCGACCGGCACGCCGTTCTCCTGGCTGCCGTCGCGGTAGCGGAACGACACCGCGCCCGCGCCCATGTCGTCGTCGCCGGCGAGCAGCATGAACGGCACCTTCTGCTTCTGCGCCGTCCGGATCTTCTTCTGCATGCGCTCGTCGGCGTCGTCGACCTCGACCCGCACGCCCTGCGCCCGCAGCCGCTCCGCGACCTCGCGCAGGTAGGCCACGTGGGCGTCGCCGATCGGGATGCCTACGACCTGCACCGGGGCGAGCCACGCCGGGAACGCCCCGGCGTAGTGCTCGAGCAGCACCGCGAAGAAGCGCTCGATCGAGCCGAACAGCGCGCGGTGGATCATGACCGGGCGCTGCCGGGTGCCGTCGGCGGCCTGGTACTGCAGGTCGAAGCGCTCCGGCAGGGTGAAGTCGAGCTGGATCGTGCTCATCTGCCAGGTGCGCCCGATGGCGTCCCGCGCCTGCACGCTGATCTTCGGCCCGTAGAAGGCGGCGCCGCCGGGGTCGGGCACGAGCTCGAGGCCGCTCGCGGTGGCGACCTCCTCTAGCGTGCGCGTCGCCTCCTCCCAGACCTCGTCGGAGCCGACGGACTTCTCCGGGTCGCGGGTCGACAGCTCCAGGTAGAAGTCGGACAGGCCGTAGTCGCGCAGCAGGTCGAGCACGAACTGCAGCAGCGACGCCAGCTCGTCGCGCATCTGCTCCCGAGTGCAGTAGATGTGCGCGTCGTCCTGAGTGAAGCCGCGGGCCCGGGTCAGGCCGTGCACGACGCCGGACTTCTCGTAGCGGTACACGGTGCCGAACTCGAACATCCGCAGCGGCAGCTCGCGGTAGGACCGTCCCCGCGCCCCGAACACCAGGTTGTGCATGGGGCAGTTCATCGGCTTGAGGTAGTAGTCCTGCCCGGGCCGGCGCACCTCGCCGTCCGGGCCGAGCTCAGCGTCGAGGTGCATGGGCGGGTACATGCCGTCGGCGTACCAGTCGAGGTGCCCGCTGGTGCGGAACAGCTGCGCCTTGGTGATGTGCGGCGTCACGACGAACTCGTAGCCGGCCTGCTCGTGCCGCTGCCGGCTGTAGTCCTCCATGACCCGGCGCACGACGCCGCCCCTGGGGTGGAACACCGCGAGGCCGGACCCGATCTCGTCGGGGAAGCTGAACAGGTCGAGCTCGGCGCCGAGACGTCGGTGGTCGCGCTTCTCGGCCTCCTCGAGCATGATGAGGTGCGCCTTCAGCGCCTCCTTGCTCTCCCACGCCGTGCCGTAGATCCGCTGCAGCTGCGGGTTGCGCTGGTCGCCGCGCCAGTACGCCGCGGCGCTGCGCAGAAGCTTGAACGCCGGGATGTCGCGGGTCGTCGGCAGGTGCGGGCCGCGGCACAGGTCCTTCCAGGCGACCTCGTCGCCGCGGACGTTGTCGTAGATGGTGAGCTCGCCCTCGCCCACCTCGACGGAGGCGCCCTCGGCCGCGTCGCTCCCGGCGCCCTTGAGGCCGATGAGCTCGAGCTTGAACCGCTCCGAGGCGAGCTCGGTGCGGGCGTCGTCGTCGCTGACGACGCGGCGGCGGAAGCGCTGCCGCTGCCGCACGATGTCGCTCATCTTCTTCTCGAGCGCCGCGAGGTCCTCGGGGGTGAACGGTCGCTCGGGCAGGAAGTCGTAGTAGAACCCGTCGCGGACCGGCGGGCCGATGCCCAGCAGGGTGCCCGGGAACAACTCCTGCACCGCCTGGGCGAGCACGTGCGCCGCGGAGTGGCGCAGCACCGCCCGGCCGTCCTCAGAGCCGTACGGCACCGGCTCGACGACCTCCCCGGTCGCCACCGGGTGGGCGAGGTCGCGCAGGACGCCGTCGACGCGCGCGACGGCCGCGCCGCGCGCTCCCGCCGCGGCGAGCACCTCGCCCGCCGTCGTCCCCGCCTGCTCCTGCGTCACGGTCACGCGGGCAGGCACGGCATCGCTGCCGAGGGCGGGTGCGGAGGGCGCGGCGGACATGCGCGCGAGCCTATCGGCGGCCTGTGACAGAGCGTGCCGGGCGACCGGGCACGACCGCTCCGGTACGCCGACGGGTGGCCCTCCCGGCAGGAGGACCACCCGTCGTGTGCACCGCGCGGGCGCGGGAGAGCGGCTGGGTCAGCTCACCAGCTGCGCGTCGAGCTCGATGGAGGTGCCGGTCAGCGCCTTGCTCACCGGGCACTGCGCCTTGGCGGCCTCGGCGGCCTTGAGGAAGCCCGCCTCGTCGAGACCCTCGACCTCGCCGCGCAGGGTGAGCTTGATCGTGGGGATTCGGAACCCGCCGGCCGGGTCCGGTCCGAGCGAGACGTCGGCGTTCACGTCGAGGCTGTGCGGCGTGCCGCCCGCCTCGGCGATGAGGGCCGACAGCTGCATGGCATAGCAGGCAGAGTGGGCGGCGGCGATGAGCTCCTCGGGGCTCGTCGCGCCCCCCGCCTCGTCCGACGCGCGCTTCGGGAACGACACGTCGTACGTGCCAGTGTTGCTGCTGGTCAGCTCGACCTGACCGGCGCCGTCCTGCAGTCCACCGTTCCAGGCCGTGCGTGCGGTGCGCGTGGGCATGTGTCTCCTCGGGTCACGGGGGGAGCGGCCGGACGGCCGCGCACTGCCCCCAAGTCGCGTGGGCCGGGCCATGTTCCCCCCGGGCCGGCCTCTCCGGCTCGCGGGGGCGGCCCCGAGCAGGGTCAGACCGGGGCCAGCGCGACCAGCTCAGGCACCATGTCGGCGGGGCGGATCGACCGGCGGAACACCACGTGGGCGCCGGCCTCGCGCGCCTGCTCCTCGGCGTCCGGCTGGTCGAGGTGCACGGCGATCCGCGCGTCGGGGGCGTACCGCCGCACCTCGCGCACGACGTCGAGCCCGTCGCGCCAGGGCAGCTGCTGCTGGACGAACACCAGCTGCGGCTGCTCGGCGACGACGGCACCGAGCCCGGCGGCGCCGTCCTCGTGCATCTCGACGACCTCGACGCCGGCGCGCATCAGTGACTGGCACAGCGACTCGCGCAGCCACGCCGCCCGGTGCATCAACACCGCCCGAGGCCGGTCGGGGGGCCCGTCCGCTCTGCGGCGCGCCTCGAGCCGGGCCTGCAGGGCCTGCTGCTCGCGCTCGCGGACGGCTTGCCGGCGCTCGCGCTCCGCGCGCGCCTCGCGTGCTGCGCCGTGGCCGGGTCCGACCTCGATGGGGGCGCTGCGCGCTCGTCGGAACTCCTCGAGCAGGGCCGGCCGGTCGTGCGGGGTCAGGGACGACTCGTGCATGCGACACCTCGTGCGGTCCGCGGGACAGGGACGGACCCGGGTGCCCTCCCCCTCCTGCAGCCGCCGAAACCGGCGCCCGGCGCCGTGCCTCGGGCGCGGAGCCGGTCGGGTGATCGACAGTACGAGCCGCGTACATGTCCTACCCGTGGGTATTCGATCAGTCCCGCACGCCATCCACGAGCAGAGAAGAGGCACCGTGAGCGCACCGCAGCAGGCGGCGAGCACCGCCCAGGAGCAGGCGGGCGCCGTCGCCGGGACCGCCAGGGAGCAGGCGTCCGCCGTCGGCTCCACCGCGACGAGCGCCGCCGGCGACGTAGCGGGCACTGCCAAGGAGCAGGCTGGCCAGGTGGTCGGCGAGGCCGTGGACCAGGCCAGGAACCTCACGGGCCAGGTGCGCGAGCAGGTCGGCCAGCAGGTCGGCGCGCAGACCGAGAAGGCGACCGGCGCGCTGCGCGACCTCAGTCGGCAGCTCGCCGAGGGCGACACGTCGGGTGTCGTCGGGAGCGTCCTCAGCGAGGTCGGCCAGCGCGTCCAGGATCTCGCCGACGTTCTGGAGCAGAAGGGCCCGCAGGGCATGGTCGAGGACCTGCGGCGCTACGCCCGCCGCAACCCCGGCACCTTCCTCCTCGGCGCCGCCATGGCCGGGCTGGTCACCGGCCGCCTGGTCAAGGGCGTGAGCGCGGGCCAGAGCAGCCCCTCGAGCTCGACGTCCGGCACGACGTACGGCGGCACGGACGGCACCCTGGACGACAGCACCTACGACAGCACCTACGGCGGCACGTACGGGAGCACGTACGGCGGCACGTCCTCCACCGGCTACGCGGGCGCCGTCGGAACCGGCGGCACGGCGACCGTCGGCACCACCGGCGGCCCGGGCACGGCGAGCGGCGACCCGCTGGCCGGTCTGGTGCCGGACAGCGGCATCGCTACCGGTGCCGGCTACCCGCCGCCGGCCGACCCGACGGTCACCGGCGGCACGGCCTCGACCGCCCCCGGCAGCGCCTCCACGCTGGCGGGGACGGAGCCCCTGACCGAGGGCAGCTACGGCAGCGGCATCGCGACGCCGTACCCGGGCACCGATGAGCCGGCCGACCCGCTGCACAGCCAGACCGCGCCGTACGGCACGCGGGGGGCGCTGTGACAGCGTCCGGCACGCCGTACCCCGAGACCCCGTACGCCGGCAGCACCCAGATCGGCGATCCGGCGCCCGGCCCCGGGCACGTCGACGTGTCGCAGGTGTCCGTGGGACAGCTCGTCAGCCAGGTCACGGCCGACCTGTCGACCCTCATGCGCCAGGAGTTCGAGCTGGCCAAGGCCGAGGTCACCGCGGAGGCGAAGAAGGCCGGCGCCGGTGCCGGGATGCTCGGCGGGGCCGGGTTCGCGGGCTACATGGCCGCCATCTTCGGCAGCCTCACGCTGATGTTCCTGCTCGACCTGTTCCTGCCCCTGTGGGCCGCGGCGCTGATCGTCACCGTCCTGTACGCGATCGTCGGCTACGTGCTGTACAGCAAGGGCCGCAGCACGTTGAAGACCGTCGACCCCAAGCCGCGTCAGACCGTCGAGACGCTCAAGGAGGATGTCCAGTGGGCAAAGAGCCAGAGCAGATAAGGGCCGAGATCGAGCAGACCCGGGAGGCCCTGTCGGCGGACGTGGACAACCTCACGGAGAAGGTCAGCCCCACCCGGATCGTCGAGCGCAAGGTCGACAGCGCGAAGTCCACGGCTCAGGAGGCGGTAGCCACTGTGAAGGAGAAGGTGTTCGGCAGCGGGTCCGAGGGCTCGAGCGCTGCGTACGGGTCCGGCGTCACCGCCGCGAACCCGTCGACGGGCGGGAGCCTGCGCGAAGGCGGCGCCTCCTCGATGACCGGCAGCGTCAGCGGTGCCGCGTCGTCCGCGGCGGGGAGCGTGAGCGGCGCGGCGTCCTCCGCGGCGGACACCGTCGGCGGCGCGGCGTCGTCCGCCGCTGGCACGGTCAGCGGGGCCGCCTCCTCGGCGGCCGGCACCATGAGCGGAGCCGCGTCGTCGGTGGCCGACACGGTCAGCAGCGCGGCGGGCACGGTCACCGACGTCGCCCGGCAGAGCCCGACCGTCGTCCGGCAGAAGGCGTCCGGCAACCCGCTCGTCGCAGGCGCCGTCGCCTTCGGGGTGGGCTATCTGCTGTCGTCGCTGCTGCCCGCCACCGAGCGCGAGCGACAGGCCGCCCAGGCGGTCAAGCAGCAGGCGACCGCGCTGAAGGAGCCCGTCAAGGAGCAGCTGTCCAGCGTCGCCGGCGAGGTCAAGGAGACGCTGCAGCCGCAGCTGCAGGACGCCGCGGAGAGCGTCAAGCAGACCGCGCAGGAGGCCGTCGGCACAGTCAAGGAGCAGGCGGCCGACGCCGGCCAGCAGGTGGCCGGGCAGGCCAGCAGCGCGACCGGCACCGTCCAGGAGCAGGCCAGGGACGCCGCCGGCCAGGTCAAGGAGTCCGCGCAGAGCGGCGGGAGTTCCGGCACGACGGGCACGGCCCTCGGCACGACCGGCACCAGCACCGGCCTCGGCTCGACGGGCGACGCGACGTCGCGGCCGGGCGCGGCCACCGGCGCCGGCACAACCGGCACCCTCCCGGAGACGGAGCCGCTGCCGCCGTACCCGGCGACCGGGTCCGTGCAGGGGTCGCCGAGCACGTCGCCCACGCTGCCGCCCCGGTAGCCCGGGGGGAGCAGACGGGAGCTGTGCGTTCGAGGGCCGCGGGGGTGTCCCCGCGGCCCTCGCACGTCCTCTGCAGGACGTGCGCGCTGGACCAGGACGTCGCGGAGCGGCGTCGATGACGAGGAGAGAGGTCTCGCCGTGAGACGTGTCGTGTCGCTGCTGGCGCTGCTGGGAGTCGCCGGGTTCATCGCCCGGAAACTGCGCGGCGCGCCTTTCGCCGCCCCGGGCGCGGGGCTCGCCGGCCTGCCCGGCGGTGAGGTCGAGCGGGCGCCGTTGCCACCGGCGTCCGCGATGGACATCGCCACCGAGTTCGAGATGCAGCAGCGGCCGTAGGGGACGCTCACCGGGTAGGCCGGCGCGGGCCCTTCGCGAAGGGCGGCGCCGCCGCGACGAGGTCGATCGCCCCTCGACAGACCGTGGACGTCGGCGTCAGCCGCGCCGGGGGAACAGCCCGCGTAGCGCGAGCGGCGGCTGGAAGGGGCGCCACTCACCCTTCGCGCTGCCCTAGCCGGTCAGAAAGCAGCCACAGCACGGCCGGGTTGTGGGCGAGCTCGAGGTGGCTCCCCCGCACTCGACGTCCTCGCGGCGCGCGCCCGGCTCGAACCGGCAGGCCGCCCAGGAGACGATGCCGTCGGAGCGGGTGTAGACCGAGGTCGCGGGCACCCGGAGCGTGCCGCGTTCCGCCCAGGGCCGGGGCAGCAGCCCCGCCGCGCGGGGCAGGTACGTGGACCGGTCGACCAGCGTGGACAGGTCGCGGGCCCAGCCGCTGCGCCCGGCCACCGCGCTGCCCAGGGTGACCAGGGTTCGCACGCTGCCTGGCGAGGCCCGCGCCAGCTCCTCCGCGTAGAGGCCGCCGAGGCTCCAGCCAACGAGGCTCACCCGCCGTCCCGACTCCTGGTGCAGCCGGTCCAGCCGGTCCCGCAGCGCGCCGACCACGCGCCGGTAGGGCCCGGTTCGTGCCGAGGCTCCACCCGCTGACCTGTGGCCCAGCAGACGCAGGACGTTGCGCAGCAGCACGGTCGCCGGGTCTCCGGTCAGCAGCCCGGGGAGGACCAGCACGGGGTGGCCGTCGCCGCGGGGCGCGGTGGTCAGCACCGGCCAGGTGGCGAGCAGGGCCGCCAGGTCGAGCGCGGCGCGCTGCCTCCGTGGCGAGCAGGCCGAGCGACGGTGCACCCGGGGCCTTTGTCATGAGCCTCGGAATGCCCTCCTGCGCGCCGTCCACCTCGCGTGCCGGCGAGGCGGTGGCCACACCTCCATGACCGGTGGCGCAGGCAGGACCTCGGCAAGCCGCAAGGTGGCCCGGAACCGGGCAGTCGTGCCGCCAGCGGCACCGCCCCGGTCACGCGGACGGTCGCCCGAAGGCTCGACTGAGCGCGGGGCCGGTCCGCACATCCACGCGCCGTACCGCCGACGTCCCTGCTGCTAGGGCGGCGTGGCGTTCTGGTGGGCGTAACAGGACTCGAACCAGGTACCCCACGACTCTGACCTGCGGCTCTACCCCTCTCACCTGCAGATTCGTCCCGGGACTGTGGTCAGACGTGGACACCAGAGGACACCGGAGGGCACACTTTGGGGCACGTGCCCCAAGCCGAGGGACGCCACAGTCCCCTCGCGGGCGTATCAGGAGGTCCCCGTGCCGAAGCTGAAGAAGGGGCCTCGGGAGCACGGCGCCGGGTCGCTGCGGCAGCTCCCCCTCCGGCCGATGGCAGGCCCGGTTCCGCTTCCCCGACGGTGAGCGTCGCGCCGCTCCCGGCACGTTTGAGACGAAGATCGACGCGGACGGCTGGCTGAAGGCACAGGCCAAGCTCGTCGCGCAAGGCCGGTGGCAGGCGCCCGACGAGCCGCGACCGGCCGTCCGCACCACCCCGTCGACCACCCTCGCCGCCTACGCCGCCGAGTGGCTCGCCGCTCGTGACCTCAAGCCCCGCACCCGCGAGGAGTACCGCCGGCTGCTAGACGGCGCCGTCCTGCCCGACCTCGGGACCCGGCGGCTCGACGAGCTGACGCCGGCCGTCGTCCGCACCTGGTACTCGACGCTCGACCCGGACCGACCCACCCGCCGGGCACACGCCTACTCGCTGCTGCGCGCCCTCTGCACCACCGCCGTCGCCGACGACCTCATGCCGAGCAACCCCTGCCGCGTCCGCGGAGCAGGCGCGGTCAAGCGGGCCGCGCACGAGACGCGCGTGCCGACCCTCGCCGAACTCGAGGCGCTGGTACAGGCAGTCCCCCAGCGGTACCGGGCGCTGGTGCTGCTGGGCGCGTGGGCCGGGCTGCGCTACGGCGAGTTGACCGAGCTGCGCCGCGACGACGTCGACCTCGACCGGGGGCTCGTTCACGTGCGCCGAGCCGTGACCCGGGTCGGCTCGGTTTTCATCATCGGCACGCCTAAGAGCGCAGCAGGGGTTCGGCGAGTCGCGCTGCCGCCGCACCTGCTGCCCGTCGTCGCGAGCATGTGCAGGGGCTCGCGCCCAAGGCGCTGCTGTTCCCGAGCGCGGGCGACCCTACGCGGCACCTCACTGCGTCCTCGTTCCACAAGACCTGGATCAAGGCAATGCGCGAGGCCGGGGTCGAGGGTCTTCACGTCCACGACCTGCGGCACCTGGGCGCCACCCTCGCTGCCGCGACCGGCGCGACACTCCGCGAGTTGATGCAGCGGCTAGGACACAGCACTTCTACCGCAGCGCTGAGATACCAGCACGCCGCCGAGGACCGCGACCGCGCCATCGCCGAGGCAATGTCCGGGTTCGCCGCGGGGAATGTGGTGCCGCTGCGCCGCAGCGCGGGGTGAGAGGTGGCCCCTCCCGTCCCGGCTTGACAAGCGCTGTCCGCCCGGCTTAGATTTGGGAAGGCGGTTGAGCCGCGCCTACGAGCAAGTCTCCGACTACCGCCTTCCAGCCCCGTCGTCAGTGACGTACGGGGTCTTCTGCTTTCCGGACACTGACGCCCGAGAAGCACACGCGCGCCCCTAGTCCGGGCGGCACCTTTCCAAAGCGAGCCGCTTCCCTACTCGGGACCCGGCCTTTCGCCTTGCCCGGAAATAGCCGGGCACTCCGAGAAGGGCACACGTATGCCTGCAGCCGAGGCCCCCCGGACCCTTGAGACGCTGGCTGACGCCGCGGCCCGCCACCGCGTCAGCGTCCGCACGCTCCGACGACGCATCGCTGCGGGCCAACTCACCGCCTACCGGCACGGCCCGAGCCTCATCCGCCTCGACCCGGCCGAGGTCGACGTGATCCTGCGGCCGACCACGGCCGCTGGCAACTTCGCGTGACAGCCCCGCCCGGAACACGACGAGGGCCGGTCCCCGCCACAGGAACCGGCCCCAACCGTCACGCCGCCAAGCTGAGCGTCACCGCCGAGTCTACCGAGCACCACCGACGGGACCGTCGCGGCACGCGGGGGGACCTGTATGTCGCCGCCGCCGGGCAGCTCGTCCTCAGCAGCAGTGGCAAAACTGCCTTCCGGGGCGTCTACCGATGCCCCGCCTGCCGGTGCTGGCACGCCTGGCAGGCCGGGGAGCTGACCGACCGGCTGCGCCGCCGCACCTCCTGCGACCGCACCCGGGTCGTCCTGCTCGTGACGGACGCGACGTGACTGCCGCCGAATGAGCCGCGCAGCACATGGCCCGCGCCGAGAACGCGACGCTGCCCCTGTACGGCTCGGCCGCCTGGGAAGCTGCACCACCCGCTGTTCAGGTCGCGTCGTGCGTCCGCGCCGCCGAAGCGTGGCGCACCTACTGGGACCCGCACACCCGCGCCTCGCAGCTCGAGGT